>JAYZGM010000350.1:0-5858 GCA_036336225.1 Acidobacteriota bacterium
CTCGCTCAGTTCCGTTTGTAAGGCTGTTCCGACACTCATGTGAGGTTCCTCCCGCGTGGCTCCGAATCAGACGCCAACGGGCCGACAAAGACGAACAAAAAACGAATATTGTCATGGAGCCGGGCCGGGATGGAACCCAGAATTGGGGCTGGCTGCAGGCCCCAATCTTTTGGTTGATGGCGACTTCACATCTACGTAAGCTTGGGCTACTCACGACCACGGTTCTTCCGTAGCCCGCGCACGAAGGAGGGTACCATGAGCAGTCTCAGGGTCGCCTTGATTGTGGTTGCCGCGGTGTGCCTGCCCACTTCACTCGGGGTGCGAGCCGCAACTGTTTCGGACACCCGGCCACCCGGTCAGCGGCCGAAGCGTCGGTCCAGACCGTAAGCGAACATGAGCAGCTCGTCGGGACGTACAGGCTCGTCTCGACCGAAGTCGAGGAGGTCGTATCCACATGCGCAACTCGCATAGGGTGAGAGGCTGGATGGTTGCGATGGCGACCGTGGCGGTCGCCGTGATCGCAGGCCTGTCGCTGTCGGTGGAAAACACCGTCGGACAGACCGAGACCTATCGCGCACCACGGTTGCCCGGGACGCCAAACCCAGACCTCACCGGTATTTGGCAGGCCTTCGTCACGGCCAACTGGGACGTTCAGGACCATGGTGTGCAACCGGGACCCCTTGTCGAGCGCCTCGGCGTGTGGGGCGCACAGCCAGCGGGACAAGGCGTGGTAGACGGCAATGAGATCCCGTACCGACCAGAGGCGCTGGCGAAAAAGCGGGAGAACTTCGAGAATCGGTTGACCGTTGATCACGACAACGTGAACACCGTTGGCGACCCGGAGGCCAAGTGTTATCTGCCCGGTGTGCCACGCGCCACGTATCTCCCCTTTCCGTTTCAGATCATTCAGAGCACGGAGAAAGTCGTCATCGCGTATCAGTTCGCGAGCGCCAATCGCACCATTCCCTTGGGCCAGCCCACGACGGCTCCCGTCGATAGCTGGATGGGGTGGTCGAACGGTCACTGGGAGGGGGAAACGCTGGTGGTCGACGTGAAGGGCTTCAATGGCCTGGCGTGGTTCGACCGCGCCGGCAACTACCACAGCGACGCGCTCCACGTCGTCGAACGCTACACCCCCATCAGCCCGTACCACCTCATGTACGAGGCCACCATCGAAGACCCGAACGTCTTTACGAGGCCGTGGAGAATGCGTATGCCCCTCTATCGTCGCATCGAGGAGGACGTGCGGTTGCTGGAGTTTAAGTGCGTGGACCTCGCCGAGGAGTATGTCTATGGGGGCCTCGTTGAAGGGTCAGGCAGTGGGGGAGGTGCACGGTGAGGCATCGAGTGTTCGCAAGAGCAGGCGTACCCGTCGTCGCGATCGCGGTGATATGTCTGGCGCCGGTACCGATCGTAGGACAAGCTCCTGCGCAGGGGCAGACCGACTACGCGTCACCGCGTACCCCATGGGGCGATCCGGATCTGCAAGGCATGTGGGACACTCGGACGTACACACCGTTCGAGCGCCCGGCCGAGTTCGGTACGCGGGAATTCATGACGCCGGAAGAAGTCGCCGAACGGGAGCGACTCGGGCTACGCCGCGTCGTGAGTGACGACGACGACGACGCCATCGCAGTCGAGCTCGTGCAACAGGACGTGAGACGCTACGCGCGGTCCGACGCCGCGGACGATGGCCGGCCTGGGTTCCGGATTGCCGGAGCCGAGTACAACGCCTTCTGGAGCGCCGACCCCACCGCGCCCAAGTTCTCCCTGCGCACGTCACAGATCGTGGACCCGCCGGATGGGCGGATGCCGCCCTTGACCCGCGAAGCCCTGACGATCTGGGACGCGAGAGAGCAGGCGCGGAGCGTGCGCAGCCAGGCCGACGACTGGGAAGACCGTGGCCTGTCGGAGCGATGCATCACCCGGAACGGGCTGCCGGGCGAAATGCTGGGGAGCGGTCAGCAGCCGCTCAAGGAAATCGTACAGACACCGGGGTATGTGAGCATCGTGATGCCCTACGGGTATGTTCGGATTATCCCAGTGAACGAGCAGGCGCCGCTTGGATCAGCCATCCGCCAGTGGAATGGAGATTCGCGTGGCCGGTGGGAAGGCGACACCTTTGTGGTCGAGACGGCGAACTTCAAGAACACTGTGGAGAACGCGGTGCCGGCTCACGGGGGACCGTTCGGCGGGTCTGCTCACGTCCACTATTACCCGGGAACCGGAGAGACATTCCAGCTGACCGAACGCTTCACGCGGATCGACCCGGAGACACTCGAGTACCGTTACACCGTCCAGGATCCCAGCGTGTTCGTGAGGCCCTGGAGCACGGTCAATTATTTCACGCTCGATCCGTGGGCCGCTGCAGGCAATCAAGATCGGCTCTTTGAGTATGCCTGTCACGAACACAACTACGGCATGGTGAACGCCATCCGAGGCGCGCGCAGTGATCGGCAGTGGGCGATGGACGAGGCGGCTCGCGAGGCAGCGATACGCGAGAGAGAGCTTCAGGAAAAGCGAGAACAGCTGAAGAGGTGGGAAGAGTCGAATACGAGCGGCCGCTGAACCTTGACATGAGACCCATGTGGATTCGAAAGCGGGAGGCAAGTCCGATGCGAACAACGCCAGTGATCGTGGGTGTCGGCGTCGGGTTACTCGTGGTGGTAGCCGTCGCCCCGGTTCGGGCGCATCACGCATTCGCGGCGGAGTTCGACGCGGCCAGCCCGGTCGAGCTGAGCGGCACGGTCGTCAGGATGGAATGGGTGAATCCCCATACGTGGATCCACATCGACGTGGCGCAGCCGGACGGCGCACAGGAACGCTGGATGATTGAAGGGGGCCCGCCGACCAGTCTGTTGAGGAGAGGATTCACAAAAGAGTCGTTGCTGGCTGGCACCGAAATCTTTGTGGCGGGTTTTCGGGCGAAGGACGGATCGCAAAAGGCAAACGGTAGGGACGTCACGTTCGCCGATGGGAGCAAGCTGTTTCTCGGTTCGTCTGGCACCGGCGCGCCGAGAGACGGCAGGGATCCGACGGAGCGGAGGTAGGTCTCCGCGCTCACTCCGGCGCCGCGAACGCCCAGAGCTCACCGGCGAACCCGCCACCGGCGATGGCGACGACGACGTACTGCGTGTCGTTGAGCATGTAGGTCATTGGTGACCCGGTGGCCGGCACCGGCAACGCCACGGCGCCCACTTCGTCGCCTGTGGCCTTGTCGTAGGCGCGTAACGCCGAACCGAGTTCTCCCTCGTCGTTGGTGAACCGCCCCCCGTCGCCTGCGATAACCAGCGTCTTGGTCACCAGTGTGCCGATCCGGGAGTTGGCGACGCCGGTGCGCGGCACGTCGATGCCCTCGAGCAACGGATGATTGCGGATGTTGTCCGGGGTTTCGCCATGCGCGATCTGCCAGACGATCTCGCCTTCGTTCAGGTCGATTGCCGTAATGCGGCCCCACGGCGGCTTCACGATCGAGATGCCGTCGACGTTGAGTCCACCGAAGCCTCCGCCGCCCCTGCCGCCAGGTGGCCGCGGGCGGCCCATGATGTAGTTCATGTTCGACCGCTGGGGGTCGCTCACGAGTCCAAGGCTGTTGACCTGCGTCTTCGAGTAGATGTAGAAGATGCCGTTTTCCGGGTCGAACGACCCGCCCGGCCAGTTCGAACCGCCGGTCAATGCCGGAATATGCAGCGTGCCGAGCGTGCCGTCTAACGTGGCGACCGACGGCGGCGTGTCGAGCGGCCCGATGCGGTAGGGTGCGATCGTCTCCTCGGCGCGCTGGCGGAGCTCGGGGGTGAAGTCGATCAGGTCGTCGACCGTGATGCCTTGACGATCGAACGGCGGGGGCTTCGTCGGGAACGGTTGGGTCGGTGACGTCACTTCGCCCGGCACGTCCGACTGAGGAACCGCCCGCTCCTCGATCGGCCAGACCGGGTCACCGGTCGCCCGATCGAGTACATAGAGGAACCCCTGCTTGCTGGGCTGCGCCAACGCCTTGATCGGCCGACCATCCACGGTGATGTCGACGAGGATCGGGGCGTTGGGCAGGTCGAAGTCCCAGACGTCGTGGTGAATCGTCTGGTAGTGCCACACCCGGTTTCCGGTCGCGATCTCGACCGCGACGATGCTGTCGCCGAACAGGTTGTCGCCGAGGCGGTGGCCGCCGTACAGATCCCCGGTCGGCATCTCGATCGGGAGATAGACGTAGCCGAGCTCCTCGTCGATCGTCATCTGGCCCCAGACACCGGTGTTGCCGGTGTAACGCCACGAGCCGTTCAGCCACGTGTCGTTTCCGAATTCGTCCGCGCCCGGGATCGTGTGGAAGATCCACTTCCGCTCGCCGGTCCTCGCGTCGTAGCCCCGAATGTGTCCCTTCGGCTTTTCCTTCGTGGCGGGGGCGATACCGGCGAGGTGTGCCGCACCAATCACGATGATCCCGTTCGAGATGATCGGCGCCGCGTGCAGACCGATTTCGCCGGTCACCGGGTCGAGGTCCTGGTCGAGTCCCTGTTTGAGATCGACGGTGCCGTCGTCCCCGAAGTCGGTGATCTCTCGACCGGTCAGGGCGTTCAGGGCGATAAGGCGGTAGCCGGGCGTCACGTAGAAGACGACGCCGTCCGCGCCGTCGTCCCAGTAGGTGAGCCCTCGCCCCGACAGCCGGCGTGGCGCGGTGGCACCCCGCTCGCCCTCGTCGAGCCGGTGCATCCAGAGCATCTCTCCCGTTTGCGCGTCGAGCGCGACCGCGGCACGGCGGCTACCGGCGGTCGTGTAGAGCACGCCGTCGACCATCAGCGGCGTCGACTGGAAGATGAACTCCGGACGCGGACCGAGGTTGGCGGTGCTGAACCGCCAGGCCACCTCGAGGTCGCTGAAGTTGTCACCGTTAATCTGGTCGAGGGCCGAATAGCGCGTGTGCCCGAGATCGCCGCCGTAGGTCGGCCACTCGCCGCTGGGCGCGCCCTGTTGGGCCGCGACGGACTCGGCCACGAGCGCGACCGCCGTGAGTAGCGCCAGGGTGAGGTAAGGGCAACGTCGTAACATCGATTCCTCCGGGAAGTGCAACAGATCCATCCGCTTACTCTGCCAGTCGGCCGTTCATGTTGACAATGCCTCGTGGAGCCATCCTGTGCTCCAATGCCGCCGCGTCCGCTGGCTACTTGGCCGTACCGTCGCGCAGGGGTTTGTCGAGCACGGCCAAGCCCTTGTCCAGCCACTCGGCATCCGGGAGACCGTGGCCCAGTCCCTCGACGGAGAGATACTCGAATGTTCGGAAGCCACTGTTCTTGATCACGTCCCACAGGCTCGGCACGTAAGTGGCCACGGTGTCATCCGTGCCCTGCACGATGGCGTGACGCGAGCGGTCCATGGCCAGCGGCAGGTGAGAGGCCGGCGGCTTACCAATTGACGGCGGGAGGAACCGCCCCCCCCGTGGCGGCGTGGGCTCGTACCAGTTCATGCCCGCGAAGTAGACCCCGCCCATGAAACGGTCGGGGTGAATGATGGCCACGGAGCTGGCGACGCGGGCGCCGCCCGAGTGGCCCGAGACGTAGACCCGATCGGGATCGATCTCGTATCGCTGCGTCGCCAGGTCGACCGACTCCAGGGCCACTGCCCGACGCCAGAGCGGGGCGGTCGGGTTCCCCCCCCCGTTGGGCCCCACCCAGATAAGGGCGTTCTTCTCCAGCGTTTGCCGCCACAGTTCGGGAACGCTCCCCTTGCCCCCGGGCGAGATGAACACGAACAGGCCATGCGGCCTGCCTTCCGCCGCAGCCGCCGGCGCGTGGACCACCCAGGTGTGACCGTTCTCGTCGTTGACCACCGTCGTCATCGTGGCGTCGTTCTCGATCCGGTCGTACTGG
>JAYZGM010000351.1:0-6108 GCA_036336225.1 Acidobacteriota bacterium
GGAGAGCTGGGTGACGCGGTAGCCGTCCTCGAGCGGGCCCGTCTGGAGCATGTGGATGAACCGGTGGCTCACGTCGCTCTGGCCGGGGTCTACAGTGAGCAGGACCGTGTCGATGACGCGGTGGACGTGCTGACCGAAGCCGAGGAGCGTTTCCCCGAGAACACGTTGATCGTATTTCAGCTTGGTGCCGTTCTTGAGCAAGGTCAGCGATACCGGGAAGCGGAAGGCGCGTTCAGACGGGTCCTCGAACGAAACCCGGACGATGCGGCCACGCTGAACTACCTCGGCTATATGTTGGCTGAGCGTGGGGACCGTCTTGAGGAATCGGTTGAGTTGATTCGACGGGCCCTCGAGTTCGATCCGAACAACGGTTCATATCTCGATAGTTTGGGCTGGGCCTATTTCAAACAAGACGAGTTTGAGCTCGCCGAGACGCCATTGCGGGCGGCGAGCGACCAGCTTCCTCGAAACTCGGTGGTCCAAGACCACATGGGCGACCTGTTGTTCCGACTCGGACGCTACTCCGAGGCGATTGGAGCCTGGGAACGCGCGCTGGCTGGCGATGGCGACGGGCTCGATCTGACGATGGTCGAGGGCAAGATTCGCGACGTGAAGGCTCGGCTCGAGCGCTAGCGGTCGGTGGTGAGTCCCCGCGTTTCGCTGTGCGCGGTACGGAGTACGGTTGGTCAGACGCCTCGAGGGAGCATATTGGGCCTTTTCGACCGAAGAGCAACGCCGTCCACGCGGGATTCAGCGCTGTTCGGATGCTGTGGGACTTTGGCTGCGGCCCGTTAGTGTTTCTTCTCCGGTTGGTCCGTCATTTGCAAACCGGTAGCTCGCCGGACGCCCGCCGATCAACAGGCTGCAGGGTGTCCCGCCCCTATACTTGGACTGTGTGGTGTTGCGCCCCCGGCCAACGCGGCGATCCTCAGGGACCGCCCCGTTGGGCCGGTTTCAGCTTGCGCTCGCTCGTTCTGTTCTGGTCCGACCTTCTGCTCCTCTTGGTCGTCGTTCTCGCTGGGTGTAGCGCACCTCGACTCGAGCTTCCGGAAGGCCCCGGGGTGCCGTTTCCCGAGTATGCGGCGCTCTTCGAGACCGTGGCGTCGGAGTGCCGAGGTGTGAAGTCGCTCGACGCGGTCATCCGGCTCGGCGGACGGGGCGGCGGTACACGACTGCGCGGACGTGTGCTGGCTGGAATGGCCGCCCCGGGGTTGGTGCGGCTCGAGGGTGTGGCTCCCTTTGGCGCACCCTTCTTTTTCCTTGTCGGGTCGCCCGACACCGCGACGCTGTGGCTTACGCGAGAGGGGCGCGTGGTGCGTGACGTGCCGGTGGCCGACCTTGTGGCCGCCCTCACCGGCGTTGCGTGGGGTGCGGACGATCTTCGGGCGGTGCTGACCGGGTGTGTCGTGCCAGATCCACAGCCGATACAGGGACGCCAGTATGGCGAGTGGGTGGCCGTTGATCTCGCCGCCGAAGTGGTTGCGTTTCTCAGACCGGTGGACGGTGTGCCTCGTTTGGTTGCGGCCACGCGACACGAGTTAACGATCGAGTACGCCGAATTTCGGCTGGGTCTACCACGCCAGGTGAGGGTGGTCTCGAGTGAGACGATCGGTGGGCAACCGACGACGGACTTCACCGCTCGGCTGTCTAACCTGAGTCTCAACGTCGATCTCGGCCCCGAGGTGTTTTCTTTGTCGGTCCCGAGCGATGTCGAACTCGTGACATTAGACCAGCTTCGGGGATCGGGACCGCTCGCCGTGCCGGATGGTCCTGAATCATCCCAAGGGTTCCCCTAATTGTGTCGATCCGTCGAGCCGCCGCTCAGAACCGGAACCGCAAACAGACCGACCCCATCGTGAAGATCCGGGCCCACGCCAAGATCAATCTCGACCTCCGTGTCGCCGCCAAGGGCGCCGATGGGTTTCACGACTTGCGTACGGTGCTGCAGTCGATTGCCTTGCACGACACGCTCACGTTGCGGGTGAGTGACGGACCCTGTCGGGTGCGGTGCTCGACCGCCGGGGTCCCGCTGGACACCGATAACTTGGTATGGAGAGCCGCCAACGGTCTATGGGCGGAGCTCGGTCACGCGGGTGACGTTCGGGGGGTCACGATCGGGATTCGGAAGCGTATCCCGATCGCGGCCGGTTTGGGAGGTGGTACATCGGACGCCGTCGCTGCACTCCAGGGGCTCTGTCGGCTGTGGGGGACCCGGCTGCCGGCACAGCGGTTGGTCCAATTGGCCCGTCAGGTGGGAGCCGACGGGCCGTTTTTCCTTCTAGGGGGCACGGCACTGGGTCTCGGGCACGGGGACGAGTTGTATCCCCTGGTGGATACGGCGCTGCCCTGGGTCGTGGTCGCCGTCCCCCCACGCGGCGTCTCGACCCCTGAGGCCTACCGGTGGTTAGATCATGACCGGGCCCGTCGCCGTCGGGGACACGAGCCAAGACGACCTAGGACACCGTTTGTCGGAGGACGCGTGTGTGCTGACGAAGTAGCGAATGACCTACAGCCACCAGTGATGAGACGTCGTCCCGAGATCCGCCGTATGGTGAAGTTGCTCCGCGAGACCGGGGCGAGAATGGCCGCGATGACGGGGAGCGGGTCAGCCGTGTTTGGCTGTTTCCCCGGCCGCGCCGCGGCCAGACATGCAGGGCGGTTGGTTGGTCGACCGGGCTGGACGGTGCATTTGACTCGTACCATCGACCGCGACCAGCTCGAGCGACAGCTCTTTCGCTAAATGGTAGAGGTCTTCCTTGCGAGACGCCCGACCATCTTGCCCGGTCGCCGGGCTCAGGCTAAAATGGTAGGTTGCGCAGGGAGTATACACACACGTTCTGCGTACCGTAGTCCCAAGCGGACACGACTCAAACGTTGGACACCGGGCCGGGACACTGGTGGCGCGGAGCTTTACTCGATGGGGCGTGGCCAAGTGGTAAGGCGCGGGACTTTGAATCCCGTATTCGAAGGTTCGAATCCTTCCGCCCCAGCCATAGCTCCCGGACAAAGGAGTTCTTGTTTCTCCGGCTATAGTCAGAGGATTTAAGG
This sequence comes from Acidobacteriota bacterium, assembly GCA_036336225.1. Lineage (GTDB taxonomy): Bacteria > Acidobacteriota > Vicinamibacteria > Vicinamibacterales > UBA8438 > JAJEEA01. Next base: position 3,049 of record JAYZGM010000351.1, read on the forward strand.
GTGTTCTTGTCCGGGTCCATACCACCTCGAGACGGAGGTCGCCCCGTCGGTGCCGGCGGGAGTTGACCGAACGGCAATGCAGAACGGGCAGCTCAAACTGTTTACGGGAAGCGCTCATCCGCAGCTGGCGCAGGAGATCGCTGACTATTTAGATACTCCCTTGGGACGTGCCAATCTGAAGCGGTTCTCCGATACCGAGGTCTCGTTTCAGATCGATGAGAACATCCGTGGCGCGGATGTGTTCATCTTGCAGCCGACGTGCACCCCGGTTGACGCGAACCTGGTCGAGCTCTGCGTCATGATCGACGCATTCCGGCGGTCCTCCGCGTCCCGTATCACGGCCGTGATGCCCTACTACGGCTACGCGAGACAGGACCGTAAGGACAAGCCGCGCGTGCCGATCTCGGCGAAGCTGGTCGCGAATCTGTTGAGTGCGGCGGGGGCCAATCGCATCTTGACAATGGACCTCCATAAGGCTCAGATTCAAGGGTTCTTTGATATTCCCGTCGACCACTTGTTCGCCGCCCCGGTCTTTATCCAGCATTTGTCAGGGCGCCAGGATGACGATCTGATGCTCGTGTCGCCCGACGCTGGCGGCGTCGAGCGCGCGCGCGCGTATGCGAAGCGGCTGGGCGCGGAGTTGGCGATCATCGACAAGCGGCGCTCCAGTGATGGAACCTCGGAAGTGATGCACGTGGTCGGCGAGGTGGAAGGACGCATGTGCATCATTCAGGACGACATCGTTGATACCGCAGGCACGCTCACACAGAGCGCGGCCGCTTTGCGGGACAACGGGGCGGCCCGGGTGTTGGCCTGTGCCGTGCACGGCGTCTTGTCCGGACCGGCGTTGGAGCGTCTTGAAGGGTCGGCACTCGAGAAGCTGGTGGTTACGAATACGATTCCCCCGCGCCCAGAGATTCTTGCATCGGACAAAGTGCAAGTCCTCTCCGTGGCACCGCTCCTGGGGAAGGCAATCCAAAGCATTCACCATGAGACATCGGTGTCGTCCCTGTTCGTGTAAGGAGGGCCGGAGGTTCTGGAGACAGCCGGTTTGTTGAGCACTGCCTGGCTCTGACGGCCGGCAGTTGCTATGGGGCGGATGTAGGCGAAGCTACACTGCCAGTTAGGGCGAGTCATGGAAACTACGTTACAAGCAGAAGCGCGGTCGGAACGCGGGAAAAATGTGGCCCGGCGGATGCGTCGGGATGGGCGTGTTCCCGCGGTCGTGTACGGGGAAGGTGGCACCACACCGGGGCTTGGTACCCAGGCTATTAGTGTGGACCCCGACGCCCTGTTCCGTGTGTTGCGCTCCGATACGGGGGTCAATACGCTGATCGGTCTCACCGTCGACGACGGCCAGTCCAGTCAGGTGTTGATCAAGGACTACCAGGTTGACCCTATCTCGCACACCCTGTTGCACGTCGATTTTTATCGGATCGCGATGGACCAGGTCATCACGGTGACGGTCCCGGTCGAGCTGACCGGTGAGGCCGAAGGTGTCAAGCTGCAGGGTGGCTTGATCGACTTTGTGCAGCGTGACGTGGCCATAGAGTGTTTGCCGGCTGAGATCCCAGAACGCCTCGTGGCCGATGTGTCACCACTCAACATTGGTCAAGGGGTTCGTTTGCGTGATCTGCTCGAAGGCGTCTCTTGGAAGCCGGTCACCGACCCGGACACTCTTATCGTCCACGTGATTTCGCCCAAGCTCGAGGCGGAGGAGACCGAGGAAGAGGACGAGGCCGCCCTTGAAGACGCCGCTACCGAGGATAGTTCGCAGGACGCCGACACAAGCGAGGATTAGCTCTCTCATCATCGTGAAGCTGATCGTTGGATTAGGGAACCCTGGGTCCGAATATCGTGGCACACGTCACAACGTTGGTTTTGACGTGGTCGACGAGGTTGCCCGACGGTGGGGGCTGACGTTCAGAACCGGTCCGGCGGATGCGGTGCAAGCCGTGGCACCCCCAGTCCCCGGTGCGCGTGAGCCGTACGTGCTGGCCAAGCCCGAGACATTTATGAACCGCAGTGGGTTTGCGGTGGGCGCCCTCCAGCGATACTACCGGATCGAGCTCCCCGACCTTCTCGTCATCACCGAAGACGTGAATTTGCCATTGGGGCGTCTCCGGGTGCGTCGGCAGGGGTCGGCCGGGGGGCATAACGGGTTGCGTTCGGTGATCGAGGCGATGGCGACCGACCACTTCCCGCGGCTTCGGGTCGGCGTGGGGCGGGGCGATCCCCGGCAGCGCTTGACGAGTCGCGTCCTCTCCAGGTTTGCTCCCGATGAACGTGCGGTGATTGACGACAGTGTTCGTCGAGCCGCGGAGGCGGTCGACCTGTTCGCCGGGGCCGACGTCGGTGCAGTGATGAACACGTTCAACCGCAAAGAACCGAGTGAGTCGACGGGCGAGTCGGAAGAGGAACGACATGAGGCTTGACCGCAGCGAGAAAGCCGCGCTACCCTTGAAGGGTTGCACTGACGCCGCTTTGGTGCGTCATCCCGTTCACCTCCTTGCCACCTCTTGTGGCCGTTAGTCCAGAAGGAGTCGTATGCCCAACGACCGACAGTACGAGTTCGTGTATGTCCTCGCGCCCTCAGCTACCGATGCTGAGGTCGACACCTTGCGTGGGGAGATCGACGAGCATATTCAGACGCTTGGCGGGACCGTCGAGAATACGGACCTGTGGGGACGGCGAAAGCTTGTGTATGCCATCGGCAACTTCACCGAGGGGATCTACGTCGTCCAGCTCATTGCTGGACCGGGCGAGATGATCACAGAGCTTGAGCGACGTCTCCGCGTAAATGACCACGTCCTTCGGTATCTGACCGTGCGGGTCGACGAAGACTTGCGGAAAGCCCAGCGTGCCGCCGCCAAACGGAAGGCGGCGGTGGAGCGACGGCACGCAACCCGTGGCCCACTGCCCGAGTCGTCGGCGGGGTCGGAGGCGGCTGGGGCGGCAAGCGCCGAGTCGGCCAGTGCACCGGCGGAGCTTGAGGTGGAGGCTGCGCCCACGGAAGAGGCTGCGCCCACGGAAGAGGCTGCGCCCACGGAAGAGGCTGCG
>JAYZGM010000352.1:0-20073 GCA_036336225.1 Acidobacteriota bacterium
TGGGTTGTGGTCTTGGGAAGACGTTCGAGCTCGCGCGTTTGCGGTATGACCGGCTCATTATCCTGGCCGACGCCGACGCCGACGGCAATCACATCGCGACCCTGCTCTTGACGTTCCTCTATCGCTATCTGCCGAAGCTCATCACCAACGGCAAGGTCTTTCTCGCCCAGCCCCCTCTGTATCGTGTCGATGCGGGAAAACAAACACACTGGGCGCTTGATGACCAGCACCTTAACACCGTGCTAGAGGAAGTGAAACGGCGCAATAGTCAAACGCGGCCAGAGGTCACCCGCTTCAAGGGGCTCGGTGAAATGATGCCCAAGGTCCTGTGGGATACCACGCTGAACCCTAAGACGCGGCGGCTTCTTCGAGTCTCGATCGCCGACCAGATCGGCACCGATCGGATCATTGCTGACCTGATGGGACGGGATGCATCCGCCCGATTTCGGTTCATCATGGACCGTGCCGAGAGCGCGGACGCGCTGGACGTGTGAAACGAAACGTCCTCAAGAGAAGGAAGGGGCTCCCCAGAGGACGGCAATGGTGGCCCCGACCACGATCGCCGCCACGGCGGGTCAACACCCCCGTCTGGCACTACCCGACGACATGGCGCCGCGGCAACCGTTTGGTCGCGGAGAGGTATCCACTCGAGGGCTTCTGCCGCATCCCGAACGAGTGATTCGGTCACCCTCCAACTGTTCGAGCGCGTGGGCGTGTGCGTCGCTCTTGTACACGCACGCAGGGTCCGAGGTCGGACTAAACGGTTGACGATGAAACGGGTATTACTCCTCGTACAAGGGTCCACTGGGGTGAATCGAGGCCCCAAGAAAGGCGGGCGGGCGGAGCCACACGCTATTAGTGCGCCGTCATCCTGATCGCTGATATCATGACAATTTGTGTCTATGTGGTGATACGCCCTTTAGAGGAAGGTTCGTGGCCTCCCACAGGGTGTTCGTTGCGACGATTTCCTTCGCGCGACCACGCGACTCCGGCGGTGCATGACTCGAGCTCTGGAAGACACGGCGACGACACTCGCTGAAACCCGCCACTCGTCCGGGTTCGGCGTGCCCTTCGAGTTTTATCCCCGAACACGGCTTGTGTTCGGAGGTGGCACGTTCGACCGGCTGAGCGAGCTGGCCACCGATCTGGGCATGACTCGACCATTGCTGGTTGCCGACCAGGGCCTCGTGGACGCCGGACATGTGACCAGGGCAAGGAACGCATTGACATCGGCCGGTACTCACCCGACCTGTTTTCACGACTTTGACGTGAATCCTGACACGGCGATGATCGAGAAGGGTTGCGTCATGGCGCGCCCACACAAGATCAACGGCATCATCGGTTTGGGGGGCGGTAGCTCACTGGACTGCGCGAAGGGGATCAACCTCCTGCTGACCAATGGTGGTCGGTTGCAGGACTACCAGGGATACGGCAAGGCGCTCCAGCCGATGCTCCCGATGATCGGCGTGCCAACAACAGCCGGCACCGGTAGCGAAGCCCAGAGTTACGCCGTAATCGCCGACGCCGCCACCCATATGAAGATGGCGTGTGGTGACCCGAAGGTCGCGTTTCGAGTGTCTCTGCTTGACCCGGAGCTGACGTTGTCGCAACCCAAATCGGTGACGGCGACATCGGGGTTCGACGCCATCGCACATGCGGTCGAGACCGCGGTCACCACCCGACGCACGCCCTTGTCCACGAGCCTCTCCGGTGAGGCCTGGCGCCTCCTCTCTGACGCCTACCCAGTCGTGCTCCGTCATGCTGACGACCAGCAGGCGCGGGCAGCGATGCAGCTGGGAGCGTATTATGCGGGGTGGGCAATCGAGCAATCGATGCTCGGCGCAGCGCATGCGTGTGCCAACCCGCTGACTGCCCGCTACGGCGTGACCCATGGTGTCGCGCTCTCGATTCTGCTCCCTCACGTGGTTCGCTGGAACGGGACGGTGGCCGACCCGTTGTATGCCCGGTTGCTGGAGGATCAACATTCTGCCACTGGAGCGGCAGAGCATTTGGCGACCCGTCTGCGTGAGCTCGCCGACCAGGGGGAACTCCCGTCCCGACTCCGGGCCGAGGGTGTCAACGCCGATACTCTGCCGGAACTCGCCACCGCAGCCGCGAGCCAATGGACCGCACGCTTCAACCCCAGACCGCTGACACCTGACGACGCCCTGGAGATCTACCGATGCGCCTTCTGAAACAGCTCCCATTCGTCCTGTTGATCGTCGCCCTAACCGCCCCCGTGACGGACGCTCAAGACTCATCTCAATCGACGCCCACCGCTCCCGCTGACACGTGGGCCCAGTTTCGAGGCAACGCATCGCTCACCGGCGCATCGGATGCGAAGTTACCGGCCGAGCTCACGCTGCAATGGACCTACGAGGCGGACGAAGCCATCGACTCGTCGGCGGCCATCGTCGACGGCACCGTGTATCTCGGCACCTATGCCGGCACCCTCATCGCATTGGATCTCGAAACGGGCTCGGAGCGCTGGACGTATAGCACGGGTGATATGGGCATCGGTGAGTCGTCGCCAGCTGTGGCCAACGGTCTGGTGTTTATCGGCGACCTTGGTGGCATCTTCCATGCGGTCGACGTCGAGACCGGGGTCGCCCGCTGGACCTTCGAGACGATGGGCGAGATCAAGTCGTCACCGGTCATCGTGGACGATCGCGTGCTCATCGGTTCGTACGATGGGTATCTCTACGCGCTCGCAATTGACGACGGTAGCCTGGTCTGGCAATACGAAACCCTCAACTATGTCCATGCGACACCCGCCGTCTGGGATGGCATCGCCTATTTCGGCGGGTGCGACGAGCTATTCCACGGAGTGCGTATCAGCGACGGCCACGAGGTGGTCAGTCTGTCAGCGGGCGCATACACCGCGGCGTCCCCCGCCATTACCGCGGGCAAAGTCTTTTTCGGAACATTCGACAATGAAGTGGTGGGCATCGACCTCGAGACCCATGAGATGGTCTGGCGCTACGAGCATCCGCGGAGACACTTCCCGTTCTATTCCTCCGCGCTCGCGACCGATGACGCGATCGTGATTGGAGGACGGGACAAGATGATTCATGCCATCGATCAAGTCACCGGTGAGTCACGGTGGACGTTCACGACGCAAGCGCGTGTAGACTCGTCGCCCGCCGCAAGCGGCGACCGCGTCTATGCGGGGTCAAGCGACGGGCGGTTGTATGTCCTGGACCTGGCCACCGGTGAAAAGCTCTGGGACTTTGACACGGCGGCTCCTCTCGTGGCCTCACCGGCCATCGCCGAGAAGCGCCTCGTGATCGGCTCCGAAGACGGCATCGTGTACTGCTTCGGATGACGCCTGGGCGCAACGCGGCAACGTCTCAGGTAGAGTGAATCACATGTCAGACACCGGGCAGACAACCACAGTTGAACAGACCGAAGTTGGCAGCTACTTCGTCGCCAACTATCCACCGTTTTCGTTGTGGACCCACGATGCGGTCGCCCAGGACGCGATGCCGGCCTTGACTCATCCGTCGGCAGACGTCCCCCTCGGGCTCTATCTCCATATCCCGTTCTGTCGGAAACGCTGCCACTTCTGCTACTACCGCGTGTTTACCGGGAAGAACGCAGACGAGGTCACCCAGTATCTGGACGTCCTCGGTCGGGAGTGGGAACTGTATGCGACGCAGCCAGCGATCACCGGTCGCCCGTTGCGGTTTGTCTATTTCGGTGGCGGGACCCCGTCCTTCCTGTCGGTCAGACAGCTCCAGGGTCTGGTCGAGCAATTGTCTCGAGTTACCCCATGGAGCGACGCCGAAGAAATCACCTTCGAATGTGAACCGGGCACACTCACGGAACCGAAGCTGGCGGCCATCCGCGACATGGGTGTCACCCGACTGAGTTTGGGCATCGAACACTACGACGACCGCGTGCTCGAGCTGAATGGCCGCGCCCACCGCTCGGCCGAAGTGTATCGTTCATATGCGTACGCACAATCGCTTGGCTTTCCCCAGATAAACATCGACTTGATCGCCGGTATGCTCGGTGACACCGATGAAAAATGGCAGACCGCGGTCGAAAAGACCATCGAGCTCGACCCCGACAGCGTGACCATCTATCAGATGGAGTTGCCATACAACACCACCATCAGCCACGACTTGCTCAATGGAACTGGCCAGTTCAACGACACGGTCGCCAACTGGGATACGAAACGGCGGTGGGTGGCCGAGGCCTTCGCTGCGCTTGAACACGCCGGATACACGGTGGGTAGCGCCTACACCGCCGTCAAGAACTCGGACAGGACACGGTTTGTGTATCGCGACCAACTCTGGAAGGGCGCTGATCTCGTGCCACTGGGCGTCGCCTCGTTTGGTCACGTCAACGGTGTGCACATCCAGAACCTCGACCACTGGGATCCCTACGCCACCGCTGTCAACAAGGGGCAGATCCCGCTGAACCGCGCCTATCGACCGACGGCGGAAGAACGATGTATTCGAGAGTTCGTGCTACAGCTAAAGCTGGGGTCAGTGAGCCCTGCCTACTTTCAAGAAAAGTATGGCGTGGCAGTGCTCGACCGGTTTTCGAACGCTTTGACCGGGCTCCGACACGATGGCTATCTGATGGCCGCCGACGCAGATCAGATCGGGCTCACCCGAGAAGGGTTGCTCCGCGTGGATAGCCTCTTGCCTCGGTTCTTCCTCCCCGAGCACGTCAACCTGCGGTACACCTAGTATCCTGTCAACCAACTTCGTCTATGACGTGCCGAGCGCGGCGCGCCGCTGGCCAGGCGCGAGGAGGGAGCAAATTGGGGATGTATCACCGACGAGCAACGCCGCCAGCGGGGATGCCCGGGCGGCAATGCGTTGACGAACTTCAGTGACAGGACACCCGTGAAATCCCAAACGCGTTACGACGCGATCGTTGTCGGTGGCGGTCCGGCCGGGGCGACCACGGCCACCATTCTCGCCGAGCACGGGCGAGAAGTGTTGCTGCTGGAACGTGAGCGATTTCCCCGCTACCACATCGGCGAATCACTGATGCCCTATACGTGGTTCACATTCAAGCGGCTCGGCGTGCTCGAGTGGTTGAAACAGTCGGGCAGCCCGATCAAGCACAGCGTGCAGTTCGTCTCTACGAGCGGGAAGGTGTCAGAGCCGTTCTACTTCTTCGAGACCATCAAACACGAGTGTGCGAGCACTTGGCAGATTCTGCGGAGCGACTTCGACGCCATGATGTTGCGGAACGCAACCCAGAAAGGCGCGGATGTCAAAGAGGGTGTCGTCGTCCGAGACGTGCTCATGGAGCACGACCGGGCGGTCGGGGTCCAGGCCACAACCAACGGTGGCGATACGACGATCTATCGCGCCCCGGTGGTCGTAGATGCTACGGGCCGGGATGCGCTCCTGGCGAGCCGTCTGGGCTGGAAACGTCGCGACGCCGACCTGAACAAGATCGCCATCTTTACCTATTTCTCAGGCGCACGACGCGACCCAGGCCTTGACGAGGGCGCCACGACAGTGGCGTATATTCCCGAGAAGGGGTGGTTCTGGTATGTCCCGTTGGTGAACGACATGGTCAGTGTCGGGGTAGTCGCCGAACACGACTACCTGTATCGCGACAGTCGGAATCCTGAAGAGATCTTCTGGCGCGAGGCGGCTGACTGCCGCTGGATCCGCGAGCATCTCGAACCGGGTACACATCAGGGTCCCGTGCGTGTGACGGGTGAGTTCAGCTACCGGGCCACGGCCACCGCCGGCGAAGGATTTTGTCTGGTTGGTGACGCGTTTTCATTCCTGGACCCGGTCTTCTCTTCGGGTGTGTTTATGGCGCTCAAGAGTGGGGAGCTCGCCGCCGATGCCATCCACGGCGGACTGAAAGAAGGTGTCGTGACCACCTCAACGTTCGACCAGTACGGACGCGACGTGCGATACGCCCTGGACAGTTTTCGGCAGCTTGTAGTGGCGTTTTACGATCGTGCATTCAATTTTGGGGAGTTCATCGGGACATACCCCGACCTCCAGCCACGACTCGTGGATACCCTCGTGGGTAACGTCTTCACGGACCTTGAGCCGTTGTTCGACGCCTTGTCACGCTACACGCGGCCCACCCAGACAACGAGCAGCAACACGACCGGGCATTGACGCACGATCGTGACCCAACCCACCATCTAGTGTTCTAGACACCGTGATCAGCGAGTTCCGACTGGCCAGACGGGTACAATTCCACGAGACCGACGCCGCCGGCCTCGTCCACTTCAGCGTGTTCTTCCGTTACATGGAGGAAGCCGAGCATGGGTTGTGGCGTACCGCTGGGCTGAGCATCGCCCCCCGGGACGCACGGATCGGATTCCCGCGTGTGGCAACGAGCTTCGAATTTCTCAAACCATTACGATTCGAAGACGAATTCGAAGTCACTATCCGGATAACACGAATTTCTGTGAAAAGCCTGTCCTATCGTGCCACCATCGTGAAAGATGGCGAGGTGGCCGCGCACGGCGTGCTGACCGTCGCCTGTGTCGCAAAGGAACCAGGCCAGCCGCTTCGGGGGACCCCCATCCCCGCCGACATTGCCGACCGGTTCTCGGTAGCGCCACCGGGGGAGGACGGCTGATGGCGAACCCGTTACGCCCCCCGCGTCCGGCCCCTGAACGCCAGTCTCGCACGGCGACCTTGGAACGACGGTCTCAACGTTTACGCGAGCTCTTGATACGTGTTGAGGCGACGAATCCGTTCTATGCCAAGAAACTCGCGGACTCGGGCATCGACTGCAACACCATCCGAATTCCGGACGACATCGCGTCGCTCCCAATCACGACCAAGCAAGAGCTGGCCGCAGACCAAGCAGGCGCCCCCCCCTGGGGCACAGCCCTGACCGAGCCCGTCATCAACTACACGCGGTATCACCAGACGTCGTCGACCACGGGCCCCCCGTTAAGGTGGCTCGACACCGCCGAGAGCTGGCAGTGGATGGTTGACTGCTGGAAGACGGTATACCGAGCGGCCCATGTCACGCCGGACGACCGCATTTTCTTTCCTTTCGGATTCGGGCCTTTTCTCGGGTTCTGGTCCGCTTTCGACGCTGGGTCTCAGTTGGGAGCCATGTGCATCCCCGGGGGTAACATGTCGAGTGAGACCAGACTCAGGCTCCTCGACACCATTCGTCCAACCGTCGTCTGCTGTACCCCCACGTATGCTCTGCGGCTGGCGGAGGTCACCCGCACCACGGGGGGGAACCTCGCCGATGGCCCCGTGCACACCGTCATTGTCGCGGGTGAACCGGGGGGAAGCATCCCAGGCACCCGAACTCAGATCGAGACGGCCTGGGGCGCTCGCGTCATCGACCACCACGGTCTGACCGAGGTGGGACCGGTCAGCTTCGAATGTCGGGAGTCGTCTGGGGGGCTACACCTCAATGAGCATGAATTCATCTGCGAGGTGCTTGACCCGACCAGCACGACACCGGTCGCGGACGGCGAGCCAGGAGAGCTCGTGGTGACCAACTTAGGGCGCTCGGCGAGTCCGGTCATTCGGTATCGCACACGCGACATCGTGCGATTGGACCGTCGCCCGTGCGCCTGTGGTCGGCCCCTGGCGCGGGCGGAAGGCGGCATTCTGTCACGGGCAGATGACATGGTCTGCATACGTGGGGTTAACGTGTATCCGACCGCGGTCGAGGCGGTGATCCGTCGGTTTCCGGAGGTCGTGGAATATCGGTCGGTCGTGTCCACACGTGGCACGTTGCACTCGGTGTCGGTCGATATTGAGCTCCAGCCCGGGGCCCCCACCGACGGTATTGCCACGAAAGTCTCGCAGGCACTCCGAGACTCGATGGGACTCGGGATGCCGGTGCACGTCGTGGAGGCGAATACCCTCCCGCGTTTCGAAATGAAGGCCCGGAGGTTCTTGGTCGATACCGACCCGGCCCAAGAAGGCTAACGACCCGCGGCGGATGAGGTTGCTCATGAGTGATTTCAAACTGTCGACGATCAACAACGTGATGTTAGGGACCACGGATCTTGCTCACTCTGGACTAGGTGCCAGCCAGAGAGTTCGAGACGTCCCGAGAGGGCACGCATCTGGTTCCCGAGACACCGCCTGGAGTAGGATTGTGGGTTCGTACCGCAAGCAGATCGATGAGCGCGGCCCGAGCGGATGACGGATCTTCCGACTCGCCGAGCAATACGGCTAAACCGTCGTGAGGTAAAGAAATGCGTCGAATCGGTTGGACAGTGGTCTTGGTTGCCTGTTTCGCGGTTGGATCGTGCGGCGGGGGGGATACCACGGACTCTGACACGGCAGCACCGTCACGAGTGTTCCTGAGTATGGGCACCGCGCCCCCCGGAGGCACCTTCTTCGTATTCGGCAGCGCCCTGGCCGAGACGCTCAACGAGTTCGGTAGTGGGTTTGGTTGGAGCACCACGGCGGAAGCCACCAGTGGATCCCAGGAGAACATTCGGCGTTTGGCCAGCGGCGAACTTGACTTCGCATTGTCCAACGCGGCCATCACATACTTCGCGGTGCGGGGTACCGAGGGCTGGAACCAGGCCTACGCGATGCGGACCGTCATGACCCTGGCCCCGAACGTGGCCCTCTGGATCACCACGGCCGGCTCTGGAGTAGAGACCTTGGCCGACCTACGAAACAATCGGGTTGGGGTCGGGGTCGCCGGCGCCGGCTTCGAGTACTTCATACGCCCGGTGCTCGGTGCCCACGGACTCACCTATGACGACTTCGCTCCCGTGAACGCCACGCAGTCAGGTGCCGTGGACCTGCTGGCCGACGGGTCCGCGGCCGCCGTGTTCGTGGGGGGCGCCATCCCCAACCCGGCCATCACGCAGGCCTCCGCGTCCCAAGACGTCCATTTCATTCCGTTTGACGAGACGGCGAAGCAAGAGTTGATCGACGAGTACCTGTTCTTCCGACCCGCCACCATTCCGGCCGATACGTATCGTGGTCAGACCGAGCCGTTTGAGGGACTCGACGTGGGGTCGATGCATCTAATCACGTCCGCCACCGTCGACGAAGAGCTCGTCTACAACGTCACCAAGACCCTCTACGAGAACGCGAGTAGCATCGTCGAGAGACACGGCGCGGGTCGTGCCATCGTCGCCGCCAACGTCGTGCGTGACAGCGGCACCGAGTTCCACCCGGGCGCTATTCGTTTCTATCAGGAGATCGGGATCTGGCCCTAGACACGACGGCCGACGGCGGAACAACGGCAACACAGCACGTGACCCGCGTGCTGTCGGTCGGGTTGTGCGTGTTCACGCTGATACAGGTGAACTACCCGATTCTGGCACCACAGCCCCAGCTGGCCGCGTTCGCCCTGCTCGGTCTTGTGATTTGCTTTCTCAACGTTCCGCTCCAACCGAGTCTCAAGGACCAGCGTCTCGCTCGGATCGGCGATGTGGCATTGGCCGGGCTGGCCGCGTTCTGCTGCGGCTGGGTCCTCGTGCAGAATGAGCCCTTCTTCGAGTCGATCTGGCAGAACGACTCAACCTTGGGCAATCGCGCCGGATTTGAGACCTCCACGGACATTCTGGTGGGCGTCGTGGGGATCGTGCTGATCATCGAGGCCGCCCGCCGGTCACTAGGCTGGGCGCTGCCGATTCTGTCGGGTCTGTTTCTGGTGTATGCCTACATCGGGCCCAGCATGCCCGACTGGCTGTTCCCCCATCGGGGTTACTCCATCCCACGGATCGTCGCTCAGGCGTTCTTGCAAGCTCAGGGCACCTTCGGGGTCGCCCTGAGTGTGATGTTCACCTACGTCTTCTTGTTCGTCATCTTCGGGGCGTTCTTAAGCGCGACCGGCGCCACCCGCTTCATCATCGATTTCGCACAATCGGTCTTTGGCAACAGCCCGGGCGGCCCGGCCAAGGTGGCGGTGCTCAGTAGCGGTTTGATGGGCTCGCTGTCGGGGAGCGCGGTGGCCAACACGGCCACGACCGGGACCTTCACCATCCCGATGATGAGAAGCGCTGGATTCAAGGCTACCACCGCCGCCGGTATCCAGGCCGCGGCAAGCTCCGGGGGTGCCCTCATGCCACCGGTCATGGGCGCCGGAGCCTACATGATGCTGGAGATCATCCCCGGGGTGACCTATCTTCAGATCATCCGGGCCGCGCTGATTCCAGCCATCCTCTACTACTTGTCGTTGTTCCTGATCACCCACTTCCAAGCACGCGGCACCATGGCCCAGGCCACAGCCCCCGGTCCGGTCACCACAAAGCCACTCGCCGAGCTTCGTCCGGAGGGCGCGGTGTTCTGCACCGCGCTTGGCACATTGATCGCCTTGCTAATCGTGGGCTATACCCCGTTCCGGGCCGTCAGCCTTTCACTATTGGCGATCGTCGTCGTCGGAGCGTTTCATCCGCGCACCAGGTTGACCCCCGGTGACATCATCAAGGCCTTCGTCAAATCCTCCCGGGACGTCATCTCACTCGTGGCCGCCTCGGCGTCGGTGGGCATCATCATCGGGATCGTCACACTCACCGGCATCGGAACCCGTCTACCCGCAACGATCCTCCCACTCGCCGAGCAGAGCCTGTTTCTGGCTCTCGTCCTCATCATGGTGTCGTCGATCATCCTCGGCATGGGCCTCCCCTCAGCCGTATGCTATCTGCTGCTCGCCACGCTGATCGGATCCGTGCTAGAGAATCTCGGGGTCGTGACCCTCGCCGCCCATCTCTTCATCTTCTATTTCGGCATGATGTCGATGGTGACGCCACCGGTGGCCTTGGCCGGCTATGCCGCCGCGTCGATCGCCGGTACCAACAGCATGTCGACGAGCTTCGCCGCCATTCGGTTCGCTCTTGTTGGTTTCACGCTGCCTTACATCTTCGTATATCGACCAGAGCTACTCATGCTCACCGCCACCGGTGAGCCAGCCAGCCCGTTGGCCATGTTCGTGCCGGTGGTCATCGGGATACTCGGGGTGGTGTGTTTCGCGTCTGGAATCACCGGACAGCTCCGAACGGCCTTGCCACTCCCACTCCGCCTCGCCATGTTTGTGGCCACCGCGCTCCTCTTGGCTCCCGGTCCGACACTGTCGCTCGGTGGGCTGCCGGTGCCGATACTCGATGCAGCCGGGGTCGTGCTGTTCGGCGTGCTCCTGGCCATGAACCGGCCAAGCTAGGTTCACGGTGGCTCGTTCAAACGGACCCGCAACTACGAAGACCTCCCCGGTCGAGGACGTCCATGGTCGAAGCCACCAAGACACGCTCAATGAAGGAAGCGTAAGCCTGGACATGAGCCCCACCGAGATCTCCTACAAGCGGTCACGGTTTTCCACACGGCTACTCGAGCACCGGCTCTACACCGCCGGGCACAGCTGGATGGAACGAGAAGCTGACACCGATGACCTCTGGCGGGTCGGCTTCACGAAATTCGCCGTGCGCATGCTGGGGGACATCGTCGAGCTGGGGTTCGAAACAACCCCCGGCGCCGCAGTGGAAACGGGTGATGTCGTAGGATGGCTGGAGGGCTTCAAAGCGGTCACCGACATCTTCTCTCCACTGGGCGGACGGTTCGAGGGTTTCAACCCGGCCGTGGACGAAGAAGCCACCGTCCTGTCACGCGACCCGTATGGCCAGGGCTGGCTGTTCAGGGTGCGTGGACAGCCCGGGGATGACTGTCTCGATGTGCACGGGTATGTGTCGTTGCTCGATATGACGATCGACAAGATGTTAGGAGCCCGTAGTGAAGCCCCGTGAAATACCGAAACACTGGCAGATGCCTAGTCGCCCGAGGACAGCGTCATGAGTGAGCCGGCTCGCTACATCATGATTGGCGGGTTTCTGGGCGCGGGGAAAACGACCGCGGTGGCCCGTCTCGCACAACATCTAGCCGACCGAGGCAAACGGGTCGGCCTGATCTGCAACGATCAGAGCAGCGGTCTCGTCGACACGACGCTGCTTCGTTCGAAAGGGTTTCCCGTCGCGGAGATCACCGGCGGCTGTTTTTGTTGTCGGTTCAACTCGTTGCTCGAGGCCTCTGAGAATCTGACCGCGGCCGCACGCCCGGATCTGTTCCTTGCCGAGCCGGTCGGGAGCTGCACCGATCTGGTGGCGACCGTTTCCTATCCCCTGCGTCGGATCTATGGTGCGCGGTTCACGGTCGCGCCCTTGAGCGTGCTGGTCGACCCGGGCCGGGCGGCGAGGATTGTCGGACTGACCGAGGGACGGACTTTCTCGGAAAAAGTAGTCTACGTCTACGAGAAACAGCTCCAGGAAGCAGACCTGATCGTCGTGAACAAGTGTGACGCCCACCCCACCGAATTCCTCGAACGACTGACCTCGACACTCGTCCAACGCTATCCTGACGCGCGCGTGCTCACCTGCTCGGCTCGGGAGGGCATCGGGCTTGATGCCTGGTTCGAGACCCTCTTGCGTGAGAAGCAGATTTCAGCACGGCCCCTAGAGATAGACTACGATATATATGCTGAAGGGGAGGCGCGCCTGGGTTGGGTGAACTGTACGATCCAGCTCGAGGCGGACGAACCGTTCGACGCCAATCAGACCTTACTCGACCTGACTCGCCATATTCGCGAGCGCGTGGCCGTCACCGGGCATGACATCGCTCACCTGAAGATGACGCTCGACTCGCAGGATGGAACGGGTACGCTGTCGGTGGTCAGCTTGGTGGGCGCCGACTGTGAGCCCGATCTACGAGAGTCACTGCTGGACCGCGTCACGGGTGGCGAGCTGATCATCAACCTCCGCGCTGAAGCCGACCCGGCCTGGCTCGAGACTACGACCCGAGACGCAGTCGGGTCTCTCTCTGGAGTGCGGGCTCGGATAGAACATCTGGAGCAGCTGCGTCCAGGACGACCGACTCCGACGCACCGAATGGCTCAATGAAGATCCTGTATTGCAACTGTACGTATGCGAAGGTCGTTCCGGCCGACGTCAAGCAACAGGTGCTGCGTCAGCTGAGCGATTCGGGCCAGGCCTTTGATGCGGTCGCCGATCTCTGCGACATGTCCGCCCGCAAAGACCCGGCCTTGAAGAAGATCGCCGATGCCGGCGACACGAAAATCTCCGCGTGCTACCCACGCGCGGTCAAATGGCTATTTCATGCAGCTGGGACACCCCTCCCGGATGAGGGCGTGGAAGTCCTCAACATGCGTGAAACCTCAGCCGACGACATCGTCAAGGATCTACTCGCATGAGCCGAACTGAAGGCAAGAACCTCCGCGTCGTGCTGTACGACGGCCCCGGAAGCCAGCCTCTGGCGGATGATGAGCGCTTCGAGACCCTGACCGCGTTGCTCGAAGACGGGTTCGAGGTGACGCGGCCGATCGCGGGACAAGAGGTCGCCCCGGCCGATAATGCGCCGGTGCTCGTGCTCGGCCACTTGGAAGATCAGCCCGCCGTCTCGCCGGATGAGGACGTTCATTTTCGCGATCTGGGAGAGACCAACGCGCTGGTCGCCGCCCAGGAAGTGCGTGAGACCACCGGCGCACGGACGCTCGAGGCCTGGAAGCCGTGGTTTCCCGTGATCGATTACGACCGCTGCACGAACTGCATGCAGTGTCTGACGTTCTGCCTGTTCGATGTCTATGGCGTCGACAAACAGCAGCAGATCACGGTTCAGAACGAGGATAACTGCAAGACGGATTGCCCGGCCTGCTCCCGGGTCTGTCCCGAGGTCGCCATTCTGTTCCCAAAGTATGGCAAGGGTCCGATCAACGGCGATGTCGTCCGGGAACAGGACATCCAGCGCGAGGCGATGAAGGTCGACATCTCGACACTTCTTGGTGGCGATTTGTACGGGTCATTGCGCTCGCGCCAAAAGGACGCACGCAAACGGTTCTCGACCGAGCGTGACGAATCGAAGGCGTTGCTTGAGCGGAAACGGTGTCTGAGCAAGCTCAAGAAGGATCTGGATATCCCGGACGAAGTACTGATGACACTGCCCTCGGCCGAGGATATCGAGGCGCGCGCCGCACGAGCGAAGGCCAAAATGGAGAAGCGGTTGGCCCGCTCGCAGACGGTGCAAGACACCCGCCCGACGCCCACCGAGCAGGAATGGGGTATCTGATGCTCAGAGCCACCGCGGGACTCGGATATCGCACAATGCGCTCAACCGATGCGCGTCTCCTCTGGAAGTTCGCCTACAACTTCGGCTACAAGGGCGTCCGGTCAGTTCAACGGTTCAAGAAACGGCTTAAAGAGGGTGTGTCGTTTCCACCGTTCCTGTACATCTCCATCACCAACAGCTGCAACCTGCGATGCCAGGGGTGCTGGGTCGACGTCGACAAGCCCCAGCATCTCATCAGCTTCGACGACATGAATCGGCTCATCAACAATGCCAAGAAGCACGGCAACAGTTTTTTTGGCATTCTGGGAGGCGAGCCATTTCTACACCCGGACCTTTTCCGGATCCTGAAAACCCATCCGGACTGCTACTTTCAGATCTTCACCAACGGGCACCCGATCACTGATGCGGTCGCGGCCCAGCTCCGTGAGGCGGGGAACGCCACTCCCCTCATCAGCGTCGAAGGTACAGCCTCGATTAGCGACACCCGTCGAGGTCGTGAGGGCGTGCTCAACCGCACGCTGGAAGGTATTCGCGCCAGTGTGCGACACGGACTCATCACCGGTGTCGCATCGAGCGTCTGTCAGAGCAACATCGACGACCTGGTGCGGGAATCGTGGATCAACGAGCTGATCCGCATGGGAGTGCATTACTGCTGGTTCCATACCTATCGAGTGGTCGGGCCCGTCCCCAACCCTCAGCTGGCGTTGCGCCCCGAACAGGTGCTACAAGTGCGTCGGTTTGTAATGGACATGCGCAACCGCAAACCAATCGGGCTCATCGATGCATATTGGGATGACAAGGGCGAAGCATTGTGTCCCGCCGCCACTGGCATCAGTCATCACATCAGCCCCTTTGGGGATGTCGAACCGTGTCCCATCATCCAGTTCGCCAACGAGTCCATCCAGGACAACGACGGTGACATTTACAAGACGATGACCGAGTCGGCGTTGCTTAAAGATTTTCGGCAGACGGCTGCCAAGGCGACCCAAGGGTGCATCGTACTCGAGCGTCCGGACTTGCTCCGCGACATTGTGCAGCGCCACGCCGCCGCGGACACGACAATTCGCAAAACTGCAACTAGCGAACTCGAGGGACTGACATCTCGCCCAAGCCAGCACAATCCTGGGCACGAGATCCCGGAGGAAAACTGGGTATACCGATTCGCCAAAAAGCACTGGTTCTTCGGATTCGGTGCCTATACTTAAAGACTCGTTCAGGACGATCTAGACGATTCTGACCTGTCCTATCTCAGAGCCATTATGAGCACCGAGACCTTAGATCCGCTCGACGCGCAGGTGATCCCGCTGCGGCTCCCCGTGCAGGTCCCGCGGCAAACCTATCGTAAAGCGCAGTCCAACATCCCCGACGACAAGCAAACACGGGTTCGGTTGAAGAAGTTCGCCGAGGACCACGTGACGCAGACCGGCGCGGTCCCCCCGCTCACGATGGACGAGTTGGTGGAGCACACCACGGCGGTGCTGGATCAGGCGGGGCTCGACCCGATCTATCGCGACTACACCTCGATTCTCGTGAGCAACGCCGCTTGGCGCGAGTCGCTGGCCCAGATCCCCTATAACCGTCGTCTCCTCCTCGTCCCCAAGTGTCTCCGGGTGGAGGACAAGTGCCCTGCCCCGTTCGACGAATTTGGTCTACTTTGCAAAGAGTGCGGTCTGTGCTCGATTCAGGATTTGACGGTGGAGGCCGAGCGGTTGGGGTATGCCGTGCTGGTGGCAGAAGGCTCGGCCATCGTGCGCTCGATGATCGAGACCGGCAAGATCGAGGCGATCGTCGGCGTCAGCTGTATCAACGTCCTCGAGAAATGCTTCCCTCACATGGAGGCGGCCGCCATTCCCGGGGTGGCTATCCCACTGCTCCAAGACGATTGCATCAACACCACGGTCGATCTGGACTGGGTGTGGGATCTGATCCATCTGACCAGCGACGACAAGACCTATCGGCTGGACCTCGACACTCTCAAGACCACGGTGCGGGGATGGTTCGAGCCACACACCCTGGACCGCATCATGGGTGCGGTGGAAACCGACGACGACACGGCTCGGATCGCTCGAGACTACCTCCAGAAGGGGGGCAAGCGGTGGCGCCCGTATTTGGCCGCCTGCACCTACATGGCCCTGGAGAGTGACCGCCAGGAGGAACCTGCGCTCACCGAGGACGTCCGGAAGGCCGCCATCGCGATCGAGTGCTTCCACAAAGCGTCGCTCATTCATGACGATATCGAAGACGGGGACGAGCGACGCTACGACAGCCCGGCGTTACACGCCGAGGTCGGGATCCCGGTTGCACTCAACATCGGCGACTTCTTGGTGGGTGAGGGTTATCGGCTGTTGGGTGAGCTTGGCCACCCCGAACTGACGACCATTGCCGCCGAGGGACACGTGACCCTCAGCCGTGGGCAGGGCCGGGAGCTGTTGTGGGCACGAAACCCACAGCCACTACCCTCCATGCGGGTGTTAGAAATCTTTCGACAAAAGACCGCCGCCGCGTTTGAGGTCGCGCTACGGATCGGGGCCACCCTGGGACGGGCCGACAACGACACCCACGACGTGCTTCGAAAATACAGCGAAGCGCTCGGGATCGCCTATCAGATCAAGGATGACCTGGACGACTTCAAGGGCGTAGGTGACTCCAACGACCTCGAGCAGGTGCGGTTGTCTCTGATCCTCGCCATCGCCCACAAGCGCGCAGAAGGGACAGACCGAGAACGGATAGACTCGGTTATCCAGATGGGCGCGGGCGAGCTGCCGGAGGACGTGCACCGCATCGTCGACTCGTGTGGCGTCCTCGATAAGACCGAAGATCTCCTCGAGGCGTACAAGGAGGATGCTATTCGGTCGCTACGTTTCCTCTCGAGCCCGACCCTGAAGGGGCTCATGCGTCGGATCGTCGGTAAGATCTTCGGCGAGACACTCATCGAGGGCTATTGCAGTGAGTTTGAGGCTCGAAATGCTGCAGGTCGCGCGGCTGGCGCCGAAGCTGCTTCAGGAAGCCTCTGAGCCCGTCGCCGACTACTTCCTTTCTCAATTCAACGACGACGGGGGCGCGGCGGACCGGGCCGGTCAGAGCGACCTCTATTACACGGTGTTCGCGCTTGAAGGGTTGATCGCACTCCAGCGTGAGGGGCCCGCTCGGGTGCGTCACTACCTCGAGTCGTTCGGGGAGGGAGAGTCACTCGACCTGGTGCACCTGTGCTGCCTGGCCCGATGCTGGGCCGCCGTGAAGCAGACGAGCCCAGACCTGGCGGCGCAGATCAATGCGCGCTGGGACCGCACGAGCGTGTATCACAGCTTCCTGGCTTGGGGCGCGCTACAGGACTTGGGACACCAGCCCGATCCATTCCCGGTTCAGGACACGTCTCTGGCGCGAACCACCCCGACGACGGCAGCCGCCGTGACGTTGCTCCGCCAGATGGGCGTCGCCCCCCCTGGCGAAGCGATGCAGTGGCTACTCGACCGGGCTCACCCCGACGGAGGATTCTCGGCGACAGAAACGGCTCCGATACCGGATCTGCTGTCGACCGCCACCGCGCTTCACGCCCTCACCGGGCAGAAGGTGGCTTTTGATCATCTTCGTGAGCCGACCTTGGATTTTCTTGACACATTGTGGACCGGCCACGCGTTTTGTGGCAGCTGGGCGGATGACGAACCAGACTGTGAGTATACCTACTACGCCCTCCTCGCCATGGGACATCTCAGCTTGGCGTGAGAGTCTGCTTGCCGCCCGCACACCACGCGGTCACTGGGAAGGTGAACTCTCGTCGAGCGCGTTGTCGACCGCAACGGCCGTCGCGGCCCTCACCATCGTCGGTGGACACGAGCGACTCGTGCGCGACGGACTTCGATGGCTTGCCGCAACGCAGAATGATGATGGCGGGTTCGGCGACGCAGCCGGGTGTCCAAGTAACATCAGCACCACGACCCTCGCGTGGGCGACACTTGGGATGCACGACGCACCGGGCACACCCGAGGCCGAGGCCTGGCTCGCGCACCGGGTGGGATCCATCACCGCATCCACCGTGGCGCGAGCCATCCAAGAGGTCTATGGTGAGGATCAAACCTTCGCGGTCCCCATTCTGACCCACTGTGCATTAACCGGCCGATTCGGGTGGAGCCACATTCCACCACTGCCGTTCGAGCTTGCCGCCCTTCCCCACTCCTGGTTCAGATGGGCAGGACTTCCGGTTGTCAGCTATGCGTTACCGGCGCTCATCGCCATCGGCCAGGCACAGCACCAGCACAACCCGACACCCTACCGGCTGAGCCGAGCGATCCGGAACGCGGCACGCGCAAGAACGTTGGCCGTGTTGGAGTCGATTCAACCTTCGTCGGGCGGGTTTCTAGAGGCGACGCCGCTGACAAGTTTTGTCACGATGAGTCTTGCTGGCAGCGGTCTAGAGCATCATCCAGTCACCCAGAGTGGAATCGCATTCCTTCGAGATTCCGTTCGGAGCGACGGGAGCTGGCCCATCGACACGAATCTCTCGACCTGGGTCACGACTCTCTCGATCAACGCCCTTGGGCGCTCTGCGTTTGCGCCCGACGAGCGTCGCTATCTACGACGCTGGCTGCTCGATCAACAGTATCGGACTGTCCATCCCTACACCCAGTCGGCACCAGGCGGGTGGGCGTGGACCGATCTACCCGGGGGCGTACCAGACGGCGACGATACATCAGGCGCCCTCCTGGCGCTGGCTGAGCTCGGGAACGACGATGAGACCCGGGCGGCCGCGACGGCCGGGGTCAGCTGGCTCATCGATCTCCAGAACGCCGACGGCGGGATCCCGACGTTCTGCCGAGGATGGGGCAAGCTGCCGTTCGACGAGAGCAGTCCAGATTTGACCGCTCATGCGTTGCGTGCGTGGCGGGTGTGGCACATGGTCGATCCGCGGATCGACCGGGCCATGGAACGCGCGGTGCAGTATCTTGTTCGATGTCAGCGGGCGGACGGCGCGTGGGTCCCGCTGTGGTTTGGGAATCCCTGGTCCCCCGATCACACGAACCCCGTGTATGGCACCG
Organism: Acidobacteriota bacterium; assembly: GCA_036336225.1. Classification (GTDB taxonomy): domain Bacteria; phylum Acidobacteriota; class Vicinamibacteria; order Vicinamibacterales; family UBA8438; genus JAJEEA01. The sequence goes on from JAYZGM010000352.1 coordinate 19,043, forward strand.
CGCGTGTCCTCGAGTGCGGCGGTCTCTTGCCCGATACGGTCCGACGACGGGGGGAGAAGTTTCTGTATTCGATGCAACAGGACGACGGGCGCTTCGGGACCATCGAGGAAACCGCGCTCGCCGTGACGGCAACCGGAGACCCTCACGGGGCGCGATGGCTCCAGTTACAGGCTGAGATGACCCCGTCGCCTATTGGTCTGTATTTCGCCAAGCTGTGGTATTTCGAGAAACTCTATCCGCTGATCTTTACTACCGGAGCATTCAGAAGACGACTGGCAGTCGTCAAGCCATGATCTACCTCGATCACAACGCAACCACTCCACTCGACCCCCTCGTGCTGGACGCTATGATGCCGTTCCTGACCGAGGCGTTTGGCAACGCTGCGAGCCGTCATCACACATTGGGATGTAGCGCCGCAACCGCCGTCGAGACGGCCCGCGAACAAGTCGCGTCAGTGATTGGCGCCGATCCCCGGGAGATCGTCTGGACCAGTGGGGCCACCGAGTCGGACAATCTCGCGCTCCATGGCGTGGCACACGCGCCGATCTACAAGAAACGTCACATCGTCACCGTCACGACCGAACATCGCGCGGTGCTCGACACCTGCGAACATCTCGAGCACCAGGGATTCGTCGTGTCCTATCTCGGGGTGAACGCTGACGGCCGTCTTGACCTCGACTACCTGGCCACCATGATCACCGACCAGACCTTGCTGGTCTCGGTGATGCACGCCAACAACGAAACCGGGGTGCTGCAACCGATCACCAAGATCGGGGCCTTGTGTCGAGAGCGTGGGGTGCTCTTTCACACCGATGCCACCCAGTCGTTCGGGAAGGAACCGATCGACGTGCACGAAATGCACGTCGACCTATTGAGTGCCAGCGCCCACAAAATCTATGGCCCCAAGGGGGTCGGTTTCCTATACGTGCGTCGTCGTGACCCGCGGGTTCGATGCGCGCCGCTCATCCGCGGTGGAGGACACGAACGAGGCTTCCGCTCCGGCACACTGAACGTCCCTGGCATCGTCGGCA
>JAYZGM010000353.1:0-5020 GCA_036336225.1 Acidobacteriota bacterium
GACGACAATGCCAGGTTCCTGCCGCAGACGACCTACTCCGACACGCTGACGCTCTTCGACGGCGACGATCAAATCGACCTGTATCACTTTGGTCGCGGGCATACCGACGGTGATTCCTTCGTCGTGTTCCGCGCCGCGCGGACGATGCACACTGGCGACATGTTCCAGCGTCTGGGGCTACCGTTCATCGATGTGCCCAACAGCAATGGCAGCGCCTCCGAGTTCGGGGAGACGCTCAAGAAGGCGGTGGCCGGAATCTCGGACGTCGATACCGTCATTCCGGGACACAACCCCACGCCGGTGTCGTGGGATGACTTTGTTGATTTCAGTAGGTTCTACAACGACGTGGTCATGAAGACCCAAGCTGGGAAAGCGGCTGGTCAATCGGTTGACGAGATCGTGGCATCATACGAGCTGCCAAGCGAGTATAACGACTTCGCAGCGCCAGAGGGTCGATTACGGGCGACCGTCCAGTATCTCTTTGATGGTGAGTAGTCCGCGTTCATTCGTGCAGCCGTAGGGTGCCGGCCATCACGTCCAAGACGCGAGGCGCTCCATCCGAGATGACCGCAACGGGCACCTTCGACATGCGCGAGGAGTTCTAGATCCGATCGACGCAGTGCCAGGACATCGTCGGGGGTCGTCGCGTGGCCCTCCTTGCAGAGGCGGCGGCCCACCGGCTCGATGAGCTCCCGTTCACACATGAGCCCGGTCGCCAACCCGTGGCGGTCGCTGAGGGTCCCGCCCCTCTCCATGTCGACTGTCCTGTGACACGACCGCACTGCCATCGTCCGTGTGTGGACTGAACGGAGCTCCTATCTAAAGGGAGCTCCTATAATGAGACAGGCGTTATTAAGGAGACGGTGGAGATGAGAGCATTGCGGGTGAGTCAGTCCACGGTGGCGCTGCTGGTGATCACGTTGGGTGTGGTGATCGCCCGGCCGGTCGAGGCGCAGGAACCGGGTTCGGTTGTGGCTCGAGACCAGCGGATACAAGGTCGGAGTTATGTCTTCCCTGACACCGGGAAAGAGGTGCCCTATGCCTTGTTCGTCCCCTCGACCTATGACGCGTCCCGGGAGTGGCCACTCATCGTCACGCTGCACGGGTTGGGACGACCTTACGACTGGATGATGGGCTACGAGGGCATGATTGATTTCGCAGAACGTGATGGTTACGTCATGGTGGCGCCCCTCGGCTATCACCCGCGTGGCTGGTATGGGAGTCGGGGGGACGGGATTCCCCGGATGCGTCGGTCGGCGGGTGACACCGAGTTACTCCCTCAGAACCTGGGGGCCCTGAGCGAACAGGATGTGATGAACGTCTTCGACCTCGCTCAAGACGAATTCAATATCGACGACAACCGGATGTATCTGTGGGGGCACTCGATGGGGGGGGCGGGCACCTATCATCTAGCGGCACAACACCCAGACCTCTGGGCGGGGTTGGGTGTCGCCGCGCCAGCACCGTCGGTGGACCCCGACCAGCTCCTCGCCTTTAAGGATGTCCCGATCATCGTGTTGCAGGGTGACCAGGACCCACTGGTGACCCGAACCCAGGAATGGGTGGCGAAGATGAAGGAGATCGGCATGGAGCACGTCTATGTTGAGATCAAGGGCGGCGACCACTCGAGCTTTATCAACGCTAACGCGGGCACGCTCAGCAAGATCTTTGCTTTCTTCAACATTGTTCGAAAGGACCAGCGGTCACCGACGACGAACTGACAGTTCGCCTGCGTGCCTGGGGAGGAGAAAAAGAGATGCAACGGTGGTCCAGCGTCGTCGGCATCTGCATCGTCGTGACGGTAGCGGTCGAGCCGGCCGCCACTCAGGAACGGCGAGTGCGCGATGTCCCGATTCCGCACGACGCCGGTCAGAGTGTGTCAGCGTCGTTTGAGGGCTGGTTCGAAAATCCGGATGGCACCTTCAGCCTGTCATGGGGCTATTTCAACCGCAACTACGAGGAGACACCCGATATTCCGGTCGGGTCGGAGAACTACTTCGATCCTGGTCCGCTCGATCGGGGCCAACCGACCCACTTCCTTCCCCGTCGTCAGACTGGAGTCTTCACGACGGTGGTGCCCGCCGACTTCGGTGACCAGATTCTGACGTGGACCCTCGTGAGTGGTGGCGAGACGATCTCTATCCCCGGACATCTGCGTCCCGAGTGGATGATCGATGCCATGATGGAAGCGCCGAGTGGCAATCGCCCGCCGGTCGTCACCTTTGACCGAGCGGGTGCCTACGGACAAGGGCCCGGTGGGATTCGGGTGTCCATGACCGGGACGTTTCCCGAGACGACGATCGCGGTCTGGGCGAGGGACGACATGGTCCAGAAGATGCGCGAGCAGCAACGGCGACGAGACGGCGTCGACGAACCTCGTGCGGCGCGATTTGGCATGGTGTGGAGCAAATTTCGCGGGCCGGGCATGGTGAAATTCAGTGAGGTCGAACCACAACCCGATGACACCGGCCTGGCGACGACGAGGGCGACGTTCAGCGAGCCGGGTGACTACGTGCTCCGTGTGCTGGCGTGGGACGATACGGGGCCTCAGGGGTTCGTGATGGCGGTCGGGTTCCAGTGTTGTTGGACGAACGGTTATCTCGCGATACACGTGGAGTAACGGACGGTTGCCGGTGGAGCTGCGGTGGGAATGTTCGAAGAAGGAGAACGAGGCGATGGCACAGATGATGCTCCGTGAACGATGGCGGAAGACCGGTTTCGCAAGTATGGTCGTGGTGACCGTGCTCGGTGTCGCGGGTTGGGCGCCGGCTCAGGAAGCTGATGTCACCTTTGCCCGGGATGTTGCTTCGATCCTGCAGGAGAAATGCGAGGCGTGTCATCGCCCCGGACAAATGGCGCCGATGTCTCTGACGACCTATGAAGAAGTGCGCCCGTGGGCTCGCGCAATCCGCACGAAGGTGCTCGCACGCGATATGCCACCCTGGCATCTCGACAAGACAACCGGGGTGCAAAGGTTTGTCAACGATATCTCGCTTTCCGATGAGCAAATAGCGACCATCGTGGCCTGGGTTGACGCCGGGGCCCCCCTGGGGTCCCGGGTCGAACTCCCGTCGGTACGCGAGTGGCCTGATGAGGAACGGTGGCGGGTCGGAGACCTGCTCGGGCGCGATCCTGATCTGGTTGTGCAGTCGACCCCCTGGACGCAGCCGGCCGAAGGGCAGGATCAGTGGTGGCAGCCGGTCGTCGACTCGGGGCTCACCGAAGACCGTTGGATCAAGGCCGTTGAAGTGCGACCGACCCTGGAAGGCCGACGGATCGTCCACCATGGCAACTCGGCGCTCGCCGAATTCGCGGTGGGGAAAGCGGGAGAGATCTATCCTGATGAGACGGGTCGGTTGCTCGAGGCCGGCGCGAGTGTCAGCTTCGACATTCACTATCACTCGGTCGGTGAGGAGATCACCGATTACCTATCGGTCGGGGTTTGGTTCTATCCTGAGGACGTAGTGCCGAAGTATGAGGTGAAACACAGCGCAATGGGTGTGTTTCAAGCGATGGACACATTTGATCTTCCACCGCACACGATCACGAAACATCACGCATTTATCCCGCTGAAACAACCGACACGGATTCTGAGCTATCAGCCGCACATGCATGTGCGTGGTAAGGCCATGTCCATGGAGGCGATACTTCCCACCGGGCGGGTCGAGATGCTGAGTCACGTCGCTAACTTTAATTTCAACTGGCACGTCAACTACGTGTATGCGGATGACACGGCGCCGTTGCTCCCAGCCGGGACCATGATCAAGATCACAGCGTGGCACGACAACACGTCCGGCAACCGGGCCAACCCGGACCCGACGCAATGGGTCGGATGGGGCCAACGCAGCTACGACGACATGTATCACGCGCACGTGCGATACATTGAGCTCTCAGAGGAAGACTACGAGGACGCGGTTATCGAGCGTCGCGCCGTCACGAACGACTAGTGCATCCGGGGCTGGAGCGGGAGCCTGCCACCCGAACCTCTTTCACGGATGTGAAGTCAGCTGGATGGTCTGGGGGGCGCCACCAGACAGATGAAGATTGAAGACGGAGGGTAACAGAGATGAGGGATCGACGGCTTCTTGTGGGGTTGATCGGGTTGGTGGTCGTGGGGCTTGCTGGTGTCGCGGCAGCGGGGCAAGAGCGTTCATCGGTGTCTGGCGCATCGACTGAATTGAACGGACGTCTGGATGCGGCGGAAGCGGCTCCCGCCCCGCAGACACCTTGGGGGCACCCTGACCTCCGGGGTGTGTGGAACAATTCGACGACCACTCCATACGAACGTCTGACCGAGGAAGAACGGGCTCAGGGGCGCGCGGCGCAGGTGGCCGTGCGGGCCGCGACGGACGGCACCGGCGCCGGGTGGCTCGAACAAGCCGGAGCGCTCGAGCGGGCGGCGCTCATCATCGACCCGCCCGACGGGCGGATCCCCACCTTACGTCCAGGCGCGGTTCAGCGTCTTGTTGCCCGTGAGAACGCCCGGTCTGGCCGGGGTGAAGGGGATTCCTGGCTCGATCGAAACAGCTGGGAACGGTGTATCTCCAGAACCCTGCCGATCGCCATGATCCCCAACATCTACAACGCCAACTATCAGATCTTCCAGACCCCAGCTCACGTCGTCATCGTCATGGAGATGATCCACGAGACACGGATCATTCCGCTTGACGGACGAGATCACGTGTCCGACGACATCCGTCAGTGGCTTGGCGACAGCCGTGGTCGGTGGGAGGGTGACACCCTCGTGGTCGAGACGACGGGTTTTCACAATCGCTTGGACGGGGGCGACTATCAGCCGTCACACATCATTCAGACGGGGCACCGGGGTCCGGGCGGCACGCTTCGCCTGATTGAGCGATTCCATATGGTCGATTCGAACACGATCGACTATCAGTTCACCGTGGAGGATCCGAAGACGTACACTGGGCCGTTTACCGTGTCGATTCCGATGACTCGACGCGACACATCCGATCCGTTAAATCATCTCTTCGAGTACGCCTGTCACGAAGGCAACTACGGG
>JAYZGM010000354.1:0-7190 GCA_036336225.1 Acidobacteriota bacterium
CCGTCGACGGCGCCCTCAGCGACACGGAGTACTTCTTCTGCCTCCAACCCGTGATCGTCGCGACTCGCATGTGCCGACCACAAATATCCGTTCTGGGTTAGCCAGGCGGTGCGTAGGATCAGGATGGCCCGATGACGAGGTGACAGCGTCGAGTCATTGGAGACGTAGGTCAACAGTGGAAAGACGCGGTCGGCGAGCGTGGGCACCCGAAGCAGGGTGCGCAGCGCGTTGCCCGGGTCTCCGTCCGGCGCATACCGCGCCACCAACGCCCGCTGCTCCGGCGTCCACTCGCCCTCGGGGATCGGCGCCACACGCGGCTCCGCCAATCGGTCGATGAACACGGTGCTTCCCGGCGGGTCGACCAACGCACGCGCCGGCTCGATCCTGAAAAGCACAGCATCATCTTCGTCGGTCAACACGTAGAGATACCCATCGGGACCTTGCCGCACGTCGCGAACACGTTGGCGAAGCTCGGTCAGTATCGACTCCCGTCGGATCTCCTCACCGCGTCGGTTGAACACGATACGGTCGATGTGACCGGTTCGCGGCATCCGCCCTTCCATCATGGAACCAACCATCAGGTTGCCCTCCCAGGCGGGGAAGTGGGGACCCGTGTAGAACGTCAGTCCGGATGGTCCGATCGATGGCCACCACACGATTGCCGCGTCCTCGAAATCCGGACGCCACGGTGTCTCGCTCACCCGCACGCCGGAGTATTCGCGGCTGTACGATGCTAGCGGCCACCCATAGTTGGCGCCGGCCCGAATGACGTTGGCCTCATCTCCACCCTGCGGACCATTTTCGGTGGCCCACAGCTCGCCGGTTTCAGGGTGCCACGCCAGTCCGAGCTGATTGCGGTGTCCCAGCGAGAAGATCTCCGGCAGATACGTGTCATCACCGAGAAACGGATTGTCAGACGCGGCCACTCCATCATCGTTTAGTCTCATGAGCTTCCCGAAGTGGGTCGTCGGGTCCTGTGCGTAGCTCCCCGTGTCGGCGAAGACATAGGAACCGCCAACCGTCATGTACAACGAGTTGTCAGGTCCCCAGATGAGACGCGATGCGGCGATACCACGGTCCAGGCCTTCCGCCACGAAAATGTCTCGCACTTCGGTCAGTGCGCCCGTATCGAGTCGGCCGCGGGCCAGGGCCACTGTCACCCCTTCCTGACCATCCTGCACGATGGATTTGCTGTAGGTGAGGTAGACAACTCGGTCATCCTCGGGATGTACGGCCACATCCATGAGGCCCGCTCTGTCCGACTCGGCAAATACCTCGGGCACCCCAGGGATGTCACGGTCGAGGAGCCGACCGTTTCGCACCACTCTCAACGTGCCCTTGTCTCGTTCGGTCACGAGGATGTCGCCGTTGCGTTGAAATGCCATGCCCCAGGGATGAGACAGCCCCGTCGCCACCGGCACCACACGGATTCGTGGGACCTCGGCGGTGTGGAGCACGCGAGGGCCCGTCAGGGGCGAAGCGGCCGGCACGCCGTCGCGACGCTGGGCCGACACAGGCGTGCCACCCAGGACCAGCGTCACCACCAGCACAATGATCCCCACCAGCCCGGCGGTCGCTCGAATGCGGCGGGACTGGGGGGTGCTACGGCGCGACACCAAGAATAAACAGACAACTGTCGCCAACTGGTTCATAGTGTTTCTCAATCTATCCCATCCGTGAGCCAAACGGGTGAGTCTGTCCATGCGCTCGTTGCACAGTGAGTGGATACAGGAAGCTCATCCGCACACGAGGGCGCCGGTCGCCCACACATAAAAAACGACGACCGGCAGCTCACCCAGCCCAACCCCGCACGCGAATTTCACGACGTGCATACGCAAGGTGCCGGCGACGTAGCAGATCACGTCCGTGGGTACGAAAGGAAAAGCCGACCACCCCACGACGAGCCAAAACCCTTTCGCGTTCATCTGACGTTCCAGCCAGCGAACCCGCTTCGCCTGTCGATGCCCGAAGAGCTCGCAGAGACCGAGAAACTCGAAGAAGTAGTAGATGAGCAAGGCCGATGCCACCACACCACTTAGCGAGCTTACGATGACGAATACGGGTCGGCCGGGAAACAGCAGCGTGCCGACAATGATGAGCACCGTGCTCGGGATCAGCGTGACGGCGCGCACGATATTGAGCGCCAAGTATCCCAGAAGCACCGGCTGGCCGGACCCACGCAGCATCCCAACCAGATGCCCCGGGTCTAACAGATCCGGTCTTTGGATGTAGAGTGCCGAAAGTGACAGCCCCAACAACACCCAGAGGACGACCGCGATCAGACGGATTCTCAGGACTCTGACCAAGACAGAGGGAACGTGCGCGCCCGCAGGGTGAACTGGCCCCGCCCGATCAATTCCCCGTCACCACCGCCAATGTAATGTCAAAGAGTAGGGTCGCATCAGGCGGTATGCGGGGTGGCTGCCCGAACGTCCCGTAGGCCTCATCGGGCGGACAAATCAGACGTCGTTCTCCACCCTGCTGCATACCAACCAGACCCTGTTCCCAACAGGGGATCACCCGTCCGGCCCCCAGCATAAAGGAGATCCCGGAGTCGTTAACCTCAAACAGACGCCCTTTGTTCTCCGGCTGACTTTCGTCATAGAGCCAACCTCCATATGCCACCGTCAACACGCTTCCCTGGGTTGCGACCGTGCCACTACCCTCTTCAAGATCGATGATCGCGAAGGGTGCGCTGTCGGTCGTCAGTGGTCTCACCCCGATGAGCTGTACATCGAGCACCAGGGCCGAATTCGGCGGAATGTTGCCAACCTCGACGTCACCTAACCCGAACTCAGGCGGAGCTTTGAGCCGCCGAACGCCACCTACGAACATCCCTGCCACCCCTTGGTCGAGCGCAGCCAATGTCTCATTTGCACCGAGGAGAAACTCCAGCCCCTGGCCAGTGTCAACCATCTCTCCTTTATTGTCCGGCCCGTCCTCTGTCCACAGCCAGGCTTCATAATTGATTGTCACGAGCGCCCCGTTCACCGCCTGCTCACCAGTTCCAATAACAATTTCATCCGCACTAAAGAAGAACGCCTCCGAGGGCCTGAGCCCCGACTCACACCCCGCCACCATAACGACCGCGAGTGCGAGTGCCAGCGACACGGCTGTCTCAACCAGTCTACGAATCGTCGACATCATGAGTCTCTTCTCCCCCAACTTCGCGCTGGTAGTGCTCCTGGCACCCCGAGGCGTTGACGGCGGCCTCACCCGGCGACCGACCTATAAGTATAAATAGCACCGGCCCGCACGAACCCCCACCGGTTCGCCGAGGGCGCCGTCTCGTAGGAAAGTACTCCAGGATGTGCGGACTTTCTCCAAGACACTGACACCGGCTAACTGTAGCAGGGGACGACACGCGTGGATCTCGGAGCGACTGACGCGGCTCATCGATGTCCCGGTGGATTTCGATCGCGAAGGTCGTTAGATTCTCTCTCTGATGACCATCACGAACGGACCGTCGGCCGAACCGGTACATCGCGAGGAAGCGGACCTCGTGGCTGGCCTCAAACGTGGCGACGATACGGCGTTCGAGACGCTCGTACGACAGACGAGCGCGCAGCTGCTCGCCGTGGCGCGTCGCTTCGCGACGGGGGAAGAGGACGCGCAGGACATCGTTCAAACAGCGTATCTCAACGTCTTCCGAGCTATCGAGCGATTCGAAGGCCGCGCCCGACTCTCGACCTGGTTGCACCGGATCGTGGTCACCACGGCGCTGATGCGGTTACGGTCGGACCGTAGCCGCCTCGCGGAGTCTCTTGAGCCGCTCTTACCGAGCTTTCGGGCCGATAGCCACCATCGGGAACGTTTCCAAGACGGGACGACACCGGCCGACGTACTCCTCGAACGGGCGGAAACCGGTGCCGTCGTGCGTCGCTGTATCGCCCAGCTGCCACCGCGTTCTCGGGCGGTGCTGATGCTTCGGCACATCGAGGAACGGTCCACCCGTGACGTAGCGGAGGCACTCGACCTCACGCCCGCCGCCGTGAAGACGCGACTCCACCGGGCCCGACAGGCTCTGGCCACCCTGCTACGACAGCAGTTCGCCGGTCGCGTAACGTCCGCTGGGAGGGACGCATCACACTAGGACCGGGCTCTGCGCCGAACCGCGTTCGCGTCGAATGACCGTTTTTCGGAAGGACATACCATGCAGACACGGGGCTTCTTGACATGCCGCGACATCGCCGGGTTTCTGGCTGACTATCTTGCCGACCAGATTCCATCGGCGTCCAAAGCGGTCTTCGAGCGTCATCTCGAGATTTGTGCGGACTGTGTGAGATATCTGCGCGGCTACGAGGCGACAATAGCTTTGACTCGTCAGGCGTACGATGACATTCCGAGTCACTGGATTGACCACCAGCGACTGGGGCTACGAACGCCAGCGTCGCGGTACGGCCGACTTAACCAGGAGTGGAAACACCCCGAGTAATACGAACGCCGCAACGATCTGTGGCGTCAGGATCCCGTCCACGCTTGCCTCGTTGAGCGTCTGTAAATCCGGTACAGTCGCCCCCGCGTAGACGTAGACCGCGGTGCCCGGAAGCATTCCGACCTGGCTCACCCACCAGAATGTTCCTAGCCTGAGGGATGTCAACCCCATGACGAGGTTGATCACAAAGAACGGCACGCCCGGCACCAAACGCAGCGTGAAGAGATAGAACGCGCCGTCACGGACCAGCGCGTCATTGAAGGTGCGAAGACGGTCCCCAAACTTCGTCTGAATGGATCCACGTACGACGTATCGACTCAGTAGAAACGCGACCGCGGCGCCCGCGGTCGACGCGAGACTGACGAGCACGATCCCCGGCAAGAAGCCAAAATACCAGCCGAACACCAACGTCAAAGCGGCGGCGCCGGGGAGCGAGAGCCCGGTGACCGTCACATACACCAGACAAGCGACCCCATACACGAACCCGGGCCGTGCGTCTTTAAACGCTCGGAGCGTGGATTCCCGTTGCGCGAGCGCCTCCAACGAGAGGAGGTCTCCGAACTTGAGATAGCCGACAACCGTGACCACGGCCACTGCCGTGAGCACAATCAGTTTGGTGCGTCGTGGGCGCGGAACGTCCGGTACTTCTGTCAGCATGGGCGTGAACGCCTCGATTCTCCTTTGTCATGGCCTGGGGTGGCCAGCCACCGTCCTTCATACTTTGGTGCAGACTATACCCATCCGTTTCGGATGACGAACCGGGTGACAGGCGAGTAAAAGATTCATCCATGCGAACCAGACAACATCTACTGACCGGTGTTTCGAACCCCTTGGTGGCCATCATCACCACGCCGGCCCGCGGGCTGAGCGCGAGTCTGACCAAGCTCCGAACAACATTGAATGAATGGCATCGGCTCTTGACCCTCGAGGCATACGGGGTGCTACTCAAGGAAGATCCGGAACGACCGAACACAGTCCGCTCAACGATGAGAAGCGCGAGGGCGCTACGCCCCTACGACGATGAGGCGTAACATCTTCGAGGGCGGTCCCGCGGCGGCGCCGCAACCTATAACCTGTGGGGAACCGTGTGATCCTGAACCTGACCGACGCGCTACGGATGTGGTACCGGTCTTCCGGATTCGCCCTCGTTGTGGTCGTGACCTCACGGTGGGGATTGGGGCGACCACCACGGGAGTTGAGCTTGGCGGACACGATCTTGTTCCGCCCGTTGCCAGGTGTCCGTGACGACGGCCGTCTCGTCTCACTGTTCAGCGATCGAACAGAACCCTCTACTCCGGCCCACGGCAGTCTTTCGTGAGCTGACGACGGAGACGATCCGCGCTCGAGGCGTTCGGGGCGCCGATGGCGTTTCACCGGTCCGCGGTTTCGGTGACGGCGCTCGGCGCGACGCACCGAGTCGTCGGTGACCGATGCAAGGATGACAGGCAACCCGAGTCGTCGGTCAGCCGCTCGTGGCCGGCGTCGGTCCAAGACGTTGCTGATATTCACCCCTCACCACCAGCAGCTCATCACCGCTTGGAGCGCGACGGTGACCGCCGACAGCCACCAAAGGTGCCACAACTCAAACCCCGCGTAGGTCGTCAGCAAGACGGCCGGAACTGCAAACGACACAATCCGCGTGGCACTGGCCTTCAAGGCGGGCATCGTGTTGCCCATGGCCTGAAACATCCCGGAGTTTGTGAAGACGATACCGGTGGCAAGGACGTTAAACGAGATGATGCGGAGGAATTCTGCGCCGATGGCGATCACCGCGGACTCATCGGTGAACCCCGCAATCAGCGCCTCGGGACGCCACTGACACAGGAGGGTCAACGACAGCATGATGACCGCAAGGCCGGTGATCGCGGTCCGATACGTCTCGCGGACGCGGTCATGCCGACCTGCGCCCATATTCTGGCCGGCCACCGGAGCCGTCGCGAATGCGACCACCATCGCGGGCGGGAAGATCGCTTGCATGACACGCGACCCGACACCGAAGCCAGCCTGGGCCTCAGGGCCAAACCCACGGATCGTCCAAAACACAATACCAAGGTAGGCGAACAGCAGCGCGATCTCTCCACCGGGTGGCAACCCGATCGCGAAGATACGTGTCCAGACGTCACGTCGTGGACGCATTAGGCGGAGGTCGAATCGGACGTAGCTCTCGAGCCGAACAAAGTAGACGAGCATCATGACCACCGCCACCGCCACCGACAACGAGGTCGACAAGCCGGCCCCCATGATGCCAAGGGGTCGTCCGGTGCCCCACCCGGCGATCATGATCGGCGACAAAATCGCGTTCAACATGACGGTGCTGATTTGCACCACGATTGTCGGGTTGACCACTCCGGTCCCTCTCAGCGCCGCCCCCATGGAAACCAATGCGAACTGTAGTCCCAGCGCCGGGAGAAACCACCACATATAGGTGACCCCAGCCTGGACGATATCGTCATCGGCCGCCAACGTCGTCATATACACGCGGGCCAAGACGTAACCACTGACCAGTGTCGCGGTCGCCGCCAGAGCCGACAACGCGAGGGTCTGGTTGAAGACCACATTCGCGTCTTCGCGGTCCTGACGACCACACGCTTGGGCAATGAGCACCATCGCCCCGACCCCAAGCACCTGCGTCACGGCCATGATCAGGAATTGCACATTGCCGGCACCGGTCAGCCCGGCGATGGCGGCGTCGCCAAGACGACCCACAAAATAGAGGTCGACAAGGTAGTAGAGGGTTTGAAACACCATCCCGACC
>JAYZGM010000355.1:0-5486 GCA_036336225.1 Acidobacteriota bacterium
ACCGTCATCGTCCAACCGGTCGAGTAGCCACCTGACGGGGCCTGAGCCCGAATCAGCTCTTCTCTTCGCGCTTTCTGGCCGCGCGCTCCTCGCGACGGCGCAGCTCTGCCGCGTAGGCGTCAGCCGCCGCCCTCGAACCGAGGATCCATCCCACCACGAGCCCCAGCAACAGGATCGCCGGAATATAGACATAGTGACCGGCAGGCATGGTCAGGAGGGTGAATCAGTCCTTCGACTTCACACGCCGCGCCATCTCGGCGAGTTCTTGCTCGACCGTACCCAGCCGCCGCCAGATCGTCCAGAGGTATCCAATGGCGATTGCCCACACGACGGCATAGGCCGCCACAAGGAGTGGCGCCGCGGGCAACTGGTCCTCGGGGGGAATATCACCCATCGGGACAAACCCATCCTGGGCGGCCTCGGTCGGTTGAGCCGCCACCGACACCGGTCCGAATCCGCCGGTGGCCACCAACCCGACGACCACGAGGAGCACGCTCATCCGGTAACAGTCCACGACTACTCCTCCTCCAACGCCAGATAGAGCTTGTCTATGGCGGCCCGCTGTTCCTCCAGACGGCCGCGAGCCGACAACAACGCGAGACACAACACGATGAAACCAGCGAACGACCACCAGAGTGGGAGACCGAAGTCCACCGGCAACGTCGGGACAACCGAAGTCCGTGGGTGCACGGTCCGCCAGATCTCAGTCGAAATATACAGAAAGGGGACGTTGGCCATGGCAAAGATTCCCAGGCCAGCTGCTAGCCGGTCTGACCCCGGCCCTCCATATTGTCGCAGCAACAGATAGGCCACCAGGATGAGCTCCAGGATGACCGCCATCGTGAGACGTGCGTCCCATTGCCACCAGACACCCCACGCTTTGATGCCCCAGAGCGGCCCGGTAATCAATCCCATCAAACCGAAGACGACGGCCAGCTCAGCCGCGGCCACCGCCAACCGGTCGGCCACGGGCTTACGCCGGAAGAGATAAATCACACTCGAGATGCCCAGAATAAAGATCGCCAGGAACATCGCCATCCATGACGGAAAGTGAAAATAGAAGATCTTCTGAACCAGTCCCATGGTCGACTCGTATGGCGCGCGCACGATCACGATCGGTGCCGTCACAAAGAGAACCAGGGAAAGGCCTGTCAGAAGCGGAAACAGTCTTCGGCTCATGGGATACACTCGTCTCGGTTATCGAGAGAATAGCACCAACACTCCTAGGTAAGCAGGAGGAACCTGGAGGCCGGGGTCATTCTGTCATGACCGGCTCGAATGTCCATAGGGCGAGAGTGACAAACACCACGTCAAAGAACAAAAGCAGGGTGATCCAGAGACGTGCCATCGCCAAGTCGGGTTCAGGTTGGACCAGCGCCGCGGTGCCACTGACCCCCATGATCAACACCGGGATGGTGACCGGATACAACAAGACCGGCAGCAACACGGCGCGGCTCCGCGTGCGTACCAGCATCGCGGAGAACAACGTTCCCACACTGGCGAACCCGATGGTACCGAGAGACAACAGGGCGCCCAAACGGAGGGGATACTGAAACAACGGCGCCTGAAACAGAAACGCCACCATCGTCACGACGACCGCTTCCACCACGACCAGCAACAGCAAGAGCCCGACGAGCTTACCGAGATAGATGGCGGGCCTGTCGACCGGCGCCATCAGGAGACCACGGAGCGCGTCGTGATAGCGCTCGCGCTCGAAGGCCCGACCCAACGCCAGTGTGCCCGAGAACGCGATCGCGATCCACAGTATGCCTGGCGCCGCCCCGTCGACCGCTCGCCCACCACGCACAAAGCCAAACGCGAACACAAGCACACACGACACGGCGAAAAACAGTGTTGTGAATAGGAGCTCTTTGCTTCGTGACTCTACCCGTAGGTCCTTCCGGACCACCAGCCACGCCACACGCAGGAACTCGCTCATGAGCGCCCCTCGGCGAGCGCCGCGCGATACCGATCCCGCAACGTCCCCTCGTCGTCGAGCCAGTGGAGCCGACCCGCTCTCAACAACATTGCACGGTCGAGCAAACCGTCGACCGTGTCCAGGTCATGGGTGGCCAACACCACGATCCGTTTCAATTCACGGAGATCACGCAGCCGACGGATCAACGCGGCACACGATGCCTCATCCAGACCGGTAAACGGTTCGTCAAGCAACAGGAGTCGCGGGTCATGAAGGAGTGTCCGCTCGAGCGCGAGCCGCTGGCGCATCCCCCGTGAAAACCCTTCCACAACATCGTCGGCCCGGTCGGTGAGCCCAGCGGTGGCCAGGGCCTCATCCGCTTTGTGATGCGGGCTCGAAACGCCATACAATCCGCCGAAAAACACCAAGTTCTCTCGCGCCGATAACTCGGGATACAGCTGGAGGTCGTGTGAAAGAAACCCGATGTGTCGTCGCAACCCGCTCCCCGCATCCGCGGCGCGCAGCGACCCATAGTGCACCTCACCCTCGGACGGCTCCGTGAGCGTCGCCAGCACGGAGAGCAGTGTCGATTTGCCCGCACCATTCGGCCCCAGCAATCCGAGAAGCTGGCCCGCCGCGCACTCGAACGTTACATGCGACAACGCCCGCCGTCGCCCATAGAACCGGGATACGTCGTCAACAACGACCTGTTCGAAATCAAGAGAATGGGAAGACGGACCAGCGGACACGGTGAGCGACCGAATTAGGCAGACGCCTGCTGCGCGAGCACCCCTGACGGACCCACCACGGGCGGGGCCAGGCCCTCGTCAAGACCCTGCAGGACACGTTGCAACTGGTCGATCAACTGACGTCGTCTCGTCCTATAGCGGGTGGTGCCAATCTTACCCAGCCGATTCTGGCGTTCTATCTTCACGAGTTCGACGAAGAGCTTCTCACGTCGCGACTGCAACGTGTCGAAACGGACAGAGGCGGTGTCCTCTATCTGGCCCCCGGTGGATACCCACCCGCTGACCGCGATGATCAGCGCCGACAACCCGAGGGCAACAACCCGCGGCCATCCGGCATGATGCGGCAATCCGTTCAGTTCGAGCGACACGGGCTCGTTGGCCGGAACCCGCCGGCCGGCCCCCCAGATCAGCGTGGAGCCTCCTGTGGCATCGGGCCCCATTTCACCACGGCGGTCGATCTGAGCCGAGGCCACGTCCATACTCCCCCATTTTTCGACAAACACCAGCAGCTGATCGAAGGCGGCAGGGAAGGCCTGTGACAACGCGATACTACCGGTTGAATACGGGAGGATATAGGCCACGCGAACTGGTGTCACTCCGGACGCAAAATCCCCTTGCACCCAGACGCGGGAACCATCCACCAACGTGCGTGGAGTCGACCCTTGCAGCACCGTCGGCGACTGTGCGCCAGCGGGCAAGCTGAACTCGAATGGCGGGTCCGGTGTGACCGGGCCATCGGCCAGATTGAGCACATCTAAGAGGTAGTACACCTCAATCGTTTCTTCACCAAGCTCCACGAGAATCCGGGACTCTTGCGCCAAGCTGACCTGGCCGGGAGTCGCCGCCACCACCGGGGGGCCATCGCCCGGGTCCCCCGCCCCCACGAGCATCACGGCGACCCCACCGAGTCCCGGTGCGGCGAAACCCAGTGATTCGAGTTCCTCGCCATCCAGCGTGGTGGCTACCCTGACTTGTTCACCCGGGTTGAGGGTAAAAAACGTGGCCCGTCCCTCGCCATCGGTGTCGGCGGTCGATGCTCGGTCACCGGCTCGCAGCTCGACCTGGTGACCAACGACATTGTTGGCGAAGCTCCCACGGATCACACGCACCGTGACCGTCCCATCGGAAAGATTCGGGTCCGGCCGCGGTATCCCGGACATCTGCCGCGGATCCGGCTGTGCGCTGACACTCACGGCCAGCCCGACACAGGCACCCCAGAGCACGAGACGACGACCTAGCAGCCCGTGGCAAACACCCCATGGCATTCGAGTGGCGCTGAATCCCGGCTGGACGACGTTGCGCCGCGGTCGAAAATGCCCAATGGGCTCCCTCGTCTCGCCTTGACAGACGGGTTTAGCGCCACTCTCGGTGCGACACGGGATTTCACCATGGGCTGCTAGCCCACTCATGACGACTCCCCCAGTGTGGTACCACAGCTCTTGCAGAACCGCGCGTCGACGTCATTGCTCGTGCCACAACCGACGCATGTCTGCTGGTCTGCCGGCGCGGCCGGTCGTAGGTCGGCTTCGTCCAGACGGGTCTGCAGCTCACGCTCGATCACCGCCAGAAAATCGACAGCTTCCACATCGAGCTGTTTCATGAGTCTGAGAGCGCGCGCCCGGAGACGATGTCCCATCCCCTGAAAGTCGACGTCCGACACCTTCCCCATGGCCCGATCAAATTCAAGCTCCTTGATGGAGCGCAGCACCAAGGTCTTTTCCCGTTCGACCGCGGCCCGACTCCGCGAGCCAGCCATCACCGTCGTCTCGCGAAACTCCTTATGGGTCAGCGGGGTAAGCACTCGAAACACCATCAGGCCGACAAAGCCGGCTGCGCCAATTGCCAACGTGAGCAGGACCGCCCCCACCGGGTCGGAGGGTCTCGCGACGACGATCGCCACCGTCGCCGCCAGCAACGCGACGAGGGCGAAAAGATGCCACGGGCGAAACGACGAGCGAGCCGCCTCGGTCATGTCAGACGCCTAGTCCAGATCGCGCAGCTCATCGTCCAAACGGGCTTCCAGCGTCGCGTCCTCCTCGGAGACCGCTTTCGCGCCGTCAACCGCGTCCGATTCCCGACTCGGGCGTGTCCACCGCACCAAGGCTCCCCCCAGCGCCACCGCTCCCGTGGCCGCCAGGAAATATGGAAACAGCCACGCCAACCGATTGAACCCTTCATCAAGCGGCGCCGCGAGCGCCTCCTGGCTTTGGTGCTTGTCAATATAGAAGCGAAAGACTTCGTCCCGCGTGAGCCCCTCCGCCACGAGGTTGCGGAGCTCTTCGCGGGTCGCGGACGCCGTCGCGCACGTACATTCGGCGAGAATCTTCTTGCCGCACCCTGGGCTCCCGCACATGCAGACGAGCGACCGCTGGAGATCGAGCTCCAGTGCACTCGCCGGCACATTGGCATCCTGAAGCGCGCCTTCGAGCGGCTGGGACCTGGCAACGGCCGGAGTCAGACCGGTCAGGGCGACGGCCAGCAGCAACGTGGTCGCCGTCGCCGCGCCCTGCGGCACCGTGGCCCCGGCATAGGCAAACGCGCTTTCTGGAAGCAGGGCGATACCTGTCCCAAGTGCCAGCACGGTGAACCCGAACCAGATCCAGTTCACGAGCGGATTGACCGTAACCTGGAAGCTCGCTGCCTGGTCGCTCAGCTCGTAGCCAGCCAACACGATGTAGAGGTCGTCGGCGATCGTGCGTCGCATCGCAACCTCGGTGGTCGGTTCCGACTCGTGCTTGAAGAAGAACCATCGCGCCGGAAACAGCTGGCCCAGCTCATTCTCGTCTTCGAACACGGTCATGTGTGCGGTGATCATTTGC
>JAYZGM010000356.1:0-9629 GCA_036336225.1 Acidobacteriota bacterium
GTGTTTGTGATTCGCCCCGGGATGAAGATCGCGCAACTCGTCGTCAAACCGACCGTCAGGGTCGACGTCATCGAGGCCACGGCGCTCTCCGAGACCACCCGTGGACCGGGCGGGTTCGGGTCGACGGGGTGATAAGGTGGACGAATCTGATGTCCATCGCGCACCCCGTCGATACGTCGGACACTCCCCGTCTCCTCCGGGTCGCGCTCTGTCAGTGCAATCTGCCGGTCGGCGACCTCGATGGCAACCTCGACCGGATCGGCGCCCTGATCGCGAAGGCGACCACGGGTGGCGCGGACTTGGTGGTGTTTCCTGAGCTATCGGTTACCGGTTACCCACCGGAAGACCTCCTTCTCAACCCGCGGTTCGCTGAACATGCCGCTCGAGGTCTTCGCGAGCTCGCACAGACGGTCACAGGCACCGTCGCACTGGTCGGAGTACCGGCACTGGTTGACGACCTCCACAACGCGGCCGCGGTGCTTGCGAACGGCGAGGTGACCGCGACCTATTGGAAGCATTTTCTCCCCAACTACGCGGTTTTCGACGAACAGCGGTATTTTGCGGCAGGTCGAGAGGGGCTCGTCCTCGACGTCGCGGGCGTCCGGGTCGGCGTCACGATTTGTGAAGACCTCTGGTACCCAGGTGGACCGGGTCAATGGGCCACCGTCGAGACCGGCGCGACCATTCTGGTCAATCTCTCAGGGTCACCGTATCACCGGGGAAAAGGGGTCGAGCGTGAACGAATGCTCTCGCAGCGTGCGACGGACTACGGCTGTTTTGTCGTGTTCTGTAACTCGGTCGGGGGGCAAGACGAGTTGGTGTTCGACGGTCACAGCCTGGTCATCGATCCCACGGGAACCGTGGTGGCTCGAGGTGTCCAGTTTGACGAGGATCTCGTGTGGGCTGACCTCGACCCGACCGCCGCGGCGCGTCGCCGGCTCCAGGATCCCCGCTGGCGACAAGCACGCCCCGACCCCGACCACCCGGTCGCCGTCGTCACCGTCTCGCACACGCCACCGATCGCGCCTCCCCGACCCGCGTCCTCCACTCGAACCGTGCTCGACCCGGAGACAGAGGTCTATCGCGCCCTCACTTTGGGCACGGCCGACTATTTCCGCAAGAACCGCTTTCGTCACGCCGTGCTCGGGCTGTCCGGTGGGATCGACTCGGCCCTGGCTCTCACCATTGCCGCGGATGCCGTCGGGGCGGAGGCACTGACCGCCGTGTCGATGCCGTCGCGGTTTACGGCCCAGCACAATCGGGACGACGCGCGGGTCCTCGCCGACCGGTTGGGCGTTCGTTTGCTCGAACTCCCAATCGGTGACCTGGTGCGTGGTTATGATCACGCGCTCGCACAGCCGTTCGCCACGGTCGAGCCCAACGTCGCCGAAGAGAACCTCCAAGCCCGTATTCGCGGCAACCTTCTCATGGCGATGTCCAACAAGTTCGGGTGGCTCGTGCTCACCACCGGGAACAAGAGCGAGATGAGTGTCGGGTATGCCACGTTGTATGGCGACATGGCTGGTGGCTTCGCGATTCTCAAGGACGTCTTGAAAGGGTGGGTCTATCGGCTCGCCCGTTGGCGAAATCGCGATGAAGAACTGATTCCAGTAAGCATCATCGAGAAGCCCCCGACGGCGGAACTCAGGGAAAACCAGCTCGACACCGACAATCTCCCGCCCTACGACGCCCTCGACGCCGTGCTCGAAGCCTATGTGGAAGAGGATCGCAGCCCGGACGAGATTGCACGCGCGGGGCACGATTCCGTGCTCGTGGAACAGGTGGTCGGCTTGGTAGACAGAGCCGAGTACAAGCGCCGACAGGCGCCGCCGGGGGTCCGTATCTCAGCCCGGGCCTTTGGACGGGATCGGCGCTTGCCGATCACAAACCAGTATCGGGTGAGCGATGGCGTGGGGACTCGATCCCGGCCAGCGCGATCATCCGTCCCCTAAGCATCGTGCGCACAAAGCGCGCAAGCCGATCCTCTACCGGTTCGACACGGTCACCGAACTGACCACGCATCACGGCCGCGATGTCGGCGAGCGACGACCGGCCGTCACAGGCCTTCCACACGACCGTTCCGACGTCGTCGAGATTGATGTGATAGTGGGGAGCACCCACGACCCCGGCCAGCCATCGTCCAAGCCGGCTCGCGCCCAATCGAGGCCGCAGCAACACACAGTACCCCTCCTCCTCATGCCACTCGAGCAACCGACGAGGTCGTACGTCGTCAAAGTGCATTAGCCATCGGCCCCACGGTGGTCCTTGGCCGCTTGGAGCGGCACTTTCACGAGCATGTAGTAGAGAAAAATAAACACGAGCGCACCCAAGAGTGTGCTCTGCGCGATGGACGGCAGGACTTGGGTGATCCCGAAGGCAGTCCCTCCGGCCACAACAAACGCCAGCAACACCGCCATCAGCGCTTCTCCGGCGATGAACCCGGATGACAGCAGCACCCCGGCATTGGTCGCACGAGTGGTCGCGTCCTCGCTCGCTCCACGCGAAGCCAACGAGCGCGACAGCATCCAGGCGATCATCCCGCCGACAAAGATGGCCGACGTGGAAGAAAACGGTAGATACATCCCCACGGCGATGAGCATCGGAGATGGCGAGTTGATGAGGATCAATCCCAAAGCCAGGAACATTCCGGTCGTGACGAGAGGCCAAGCCATCTCACCACCGACGATGCCTTGGGCCATCAGTGCCATCAACCCGGCCTGGGGAGCCGGGAGCTCGGCACTTCCGATCTCATACACCTGATCCATGACGATCATGGGCCAAATCAGCACAAGCGCGGCAATGATCACACCGATGATTTCACCGACCTCCATCTTCCATGGGGTGCCACCCAGGATGTGCCCCACCTTCAGATCTTGCAGCATGTCGCCGGCAATTCCAGCCGCACAACACACGACACCGGCCACTCCCAACACGCCGAGAACGCCCGCCGGACCGGTCACACCGATCCCCACCATCAGGATTGCGGCGATCAAGAGCGTGCTCAGGGTCAGGCCGCTGATCGGGTTGTTCGAACTCCCCAACAAACCAACGAGGTAGCCGGCCACGGCCGAAAACAGAAACCCAAGGACCACCATAACCACGGTCAACAAGAGGGCCCCCGGGATACTGCCACTAAAGAACCAATAGAGACCGAGCAGCGGCACCGACAGCCCGGCGATCGCCATCCCGACCTTGGTAAAGTCGAGATCGAGGTTTTGCCGGGTCACGCTACCTGTCCCACTTCGGGCCTTTTGGATGTCGGTAAATGCTCGACCGATCCCTTCAATCAGCGACCTGCGGAGCTTGAACAGCGTGTAGAACGCCGCCACAATCATCGTCCCCACCGCCAACGGCCGGATCTGCTTGAGCCACACCTCCGTGCTCAGCGCAATGAGGGCCGGGGTATCGGTCGCCTCGGCCGTGAGCTCTGGATTCAGAAAAAGCCCCAACGGCACGAGCAAGAGCCAGCCCAGGACCGCCCCGGCAAACAACGTGGACGAGATCGCCGGACCGACAATGAACCCGACCCCCACCAAGGCAGGTGAGGCGGACGGTGTCTGGAGAATGAAGCCCCCGAGATAACTCACCTGCTGACCGAGCATCTCGATCGTGGACCGCCCGAGATTGACAAAGGTGGTGGCTGAGCTCGACACGATCTGGACACCGTTCGAGTTCTTGATCAGCTCCCAGAGCCCGGCCATCCCCATCGCCTGGAACACATACTTCGCGCCCGTCTGTCCCCCTTGCCCGGCCTTGACGAGCTCGGCCGCCGCCACACTCTCGGGGAACGGCAGATCCGCCTCGACGACCATCGTCCGGCGGAGCACGATGATAAACAGCACGCCGAGGAGCCCACCAACCAGCATGATGGCAGTGCTCTCCCAATCCCGCAGCTCGTCCCAGACCCCGCTAATCACAAACGCCGGGATCGTAAAGATCGCCCCGGCCACGAGAGCCTCGCCCACCGAGGCGGTGGTCCGCGAGATGTTCTCTTCCAGCACCGAGCCGCCAAGCGTCCGCAGCGCCGCCATCGCCACAACGGCGGCGGGAAATGTAGCGGCCACCGTTAATCCGGCCCGCATACCAAGATAGGCATTCGCCGCGCCGAGTACGATCGCCATTAAGACGCCCAAAACAACAGCGCGGAACGTCAGCTCCGGCAGATCGCTGTCTTCTGGCACGAACGGGGTATGCCGTGATGGCGTGTCGGGTGTGCTCATGACAGTGTGGTCTCCTTACCAGCTTGTGCCAACGCCGCGCGGCGTTGGAGCCGCCCGGTTGTTATAAGCGCTCCAGCCAGCTGGCGCAAGCGGTGTCCCGTGTCTTGTCACGGTGCAAACGTGGGTGGTACGCTCGTCTGGAGGTTCGCGCGTCACGGGTCGTGACTGCAGCCGGCCCCCTCGGAACCCGACAGACACGGCATGACGCTGACGCCGAACATCAGGCTCGACCGCGCGCCTCTCCCAGCCCAGACCACGACTTCGTCAATTCGATTGATTAGCGACATTTACGCCGAGCGTCACGCCCACCAACGCCCGGTCGTATCCATCGAGCTGTTCCCTCCGAAGACACCCAAGGGGGACGAGACGTTATTCGAGCAGACCATCCCGGCCCTGCAATCACTGTCGCCTAGCTTTTATTCGGTCACCTACGGCGCCGGCGGTAGCACACGTGAGAAGACGCTCGACACCGTCGACCGCATTCAGCGCGAGCACGATGCGACCACAATGGCGCACTTGACGTGTATTAGTACGACACGCGAGGAAATCGAACGGTACTTGCGTGAGGCTCGCGACCGCGGCATCCGGAACAGTCTCGCACTGCGCGGAGACCCGCCGCCGAATGCCGAGGCCCCGCCGGACACCGAGCGCGGGTTCAAATACTCGTATCAGCTCGTCGAGTTCATCCGTGGGGTCGGCGACTTCTCCATCGGCACCGCCGGCTTTCCCGAATGTCATGTGGAGTGCACTGAAGGGCGGCATGTCGACTGGATGCGACTCAAGGCCAAGGTCGACGCGGGTGCCGACTTTGTCTTGACCCAGCTCTTCTTCGACAACCAGGACTATTTCACGTTCCGTGACTACCTGGTTGACACCCTCGGCATCACAGTGCCGATCACCCCGGGGGTGCTCCCGATCCTGAGTACGACGCAAATCAAACGGTTCACGGCCGTGTGTGGCGCGACGCTGCCCAAATCGTTGCTGGCCAAGTTGGAGGCGTTTGGTGACGACGAGGACGCGGTCGCCGCCTTCGGTATCGAGTTCGCGACCCTCCAGTGCGAAGAACTGCTCGCCGGCGGCGCACCAGGTCTGCACATCTACTCGCTCAACAAGGCCCGCGCCGCGACACGTATCATCAACGACCTCGGACTGCGGGGGTAAACACAACCAGCCCCGGTCGTACCGCGCCCATGCGTTATCAATACCTTACCGTCGACGTCTTCACCCACGAGCGCTTTGGCGGGAATCAGCTGGCGGTATTGCCAGACGCCGAAGGTCTGACGAGCGAGCTCATGACGAAGATTGCCGTCGAGTTCAACTACCCCGAAACGACCTTTGTGCTGCCTCCCGAGGAGGATGGCCATACACGGCGAGTGCGAATCTTTACGCCGGGCGGTGAGATCCCGTTTGCCGGCCACCCCAACGTGGGCACGGCCTTTGTCCTGGCGACCCGGGGAGACATCCAGCCCGACGGTGACGAAACCCGCGTGATCTTTGGAGAGAACGCCGGACCGGTTCCCGTGACGATCCGCTTTGTCGAAGGTCGACCACAATACTGCGAGCTCACGGCCCCGCAACCGCTCAGTCTGGGCCCGCAGTACTCAGCAGCGGCTGTCGCCGGCTGCGTCGGCCTAGGAGACGCAGACATTCTTTGCCATTCTCATACCCCGATCACCGCCTCGGTCGGCCTACCGTTTCTCTTCGTCGAGCTCGGTGACCGGCATGCCTTGGCGCGATCCTTTGTGCGACGTGACCATTTCGCGGAGCTCTTGCCCACCGCCGCCGCCACCGGTGTCCACCTTTACACCAAAGACGTCGGTGATCTGGAAGTCGATATGCGGGCGCGGATGTATGCGCCATTTGCCGGGGTACCGGAGGATCCCGCCACTGGCAGCGCGAACTGTGCGTTGGCCGGACTGCTGGCGTATCTGCACGAGGAACGCGACTACACGTTTACCTGGCGTATCGCGCAGGGCATCGAGATGGGGCGCCCGAGCCTCCTCGACGCTACGGCCAACAAGCACGCTGGTGATGTCGACACGACCCGGATCGGTGGGGCCTGCGTCTCTGTCGCCGAGGGGTCGATACAGGTCGCGTGAGGCAACGGCAGGTCCAGGAGTAGCCGGACTGACACCGTGGGCTACCCGGACCGGGTGCGAGATCGTCAGATGTGTCTAGACAGCCACTCTGCCATCCGGTCTGCGACGGCGTCTCGCGCATCACTCGGCTCAGTCAGATAGTGATCGCCGGCCATGAACTCAAGCGTCTTGTCGGACGCCGCCAGCGCGTCATAGATCGCCTGAGCGTCGCTCGGAAATACACCCGTGTCACCGGTCGATTGAATCACGAGAGACGGAATCGAGATATTGGCAAGATGCGGCGCACCACGACACTGCGATTCCTTGAGACTCCACATCGAGAGCCATGTGCGACACGTGTTGGTGAGCCCGACTCCACGCGGTGAAAAGTTCGCAGTCTTGGGGTCACCCGCATAGCACACGCCCACGACGCGGTCTGATGGGTCGATGCTTCCGTCCAGCAACCGAAGATCCGCCCAGGTGCGATACAGGTTAAACGCCCGGTCGGACAGACCGGCCGTCGCCAGACGCTTCAACTCCCCGATACACCACGCGGTAATGTGGTCATTGCGTGCGGTCTGTGCAGCACGATAGCGCTGAATGAATGTGGCCGAGTAGGGTGGACCGTGTGCTCGATCGAACATGTCAAGCTCGGGGTCGACCGACAGCGGGTCATGCTCGTCGGTGATGGCCGGATCCATCCAGGCCGTGAGCACTTCGGGTCGCCCGAGATGGGCGTTCAAGGAAATGTAGTAATCACAGCGTGGTAGCGTCGACAGCGTGTCCGGAAGTGTGAGACCAGGGAGAGCGGAAAGGGTGGGGTGAGTCGCCTGCGACTGATACGCGGCCATCAGCGACCCACCACCAGAATTCCCGACGATTACTATGGAGTGAACACCCTGGTCACGAAGCCATGTGATCCCTGCTGCGATGTCCACCAGGGCATGCTCCAGGAGAAAGAACGCCTCGTTGCCCCGAAACCGAGTATTCCACCCGAGATACCCGTAACCACGGCTCGCCATATACGCCGCTGGGTAGTGTTCACTGAAGTCAACGTTGTAGTGAGTGGCGATACACGCCACCTTCGGGCGCGCGCCGCGCGGGGTGTAGTAGAGCCCCTGACACGGCATGAATCCGGCGCCGTTCCGCGTCGCCGTGGCTGAGCCCAGGGAGACGAACTCGCGCTCTACATCCCGTATGCCCCGCGCGCCCCGACGAGAGACGATATCAGCCAAGACGTTCGCCGTTGGACTTTACGCCATCGGCGTTGACCGGCAGGTCAACACTTGGTGAACCAGGTTGCAAATCGGCGCACAGCTCCAGCATAACGCCATCGGGATCGAAGAAGTAACAGGAGCGCAGCCACGTCTGGTCGGTGGCCTGGGCCGCTGTGCGCGCATCCTTGCCGGTCACCACATCATCATGACTGACGACCGGGCTGACCGTGACCCCCTTGGCAACCAAGGACTCGCGGTAGGCGTCAATCTTGTCCGCGGCCACTTTGAACGCAACGTGATTCATGGAGCCGTGTCCCGAGGTGATATTCCCCTCTGGACTTCCGACAAGATTCGCCGGCGTTGCCACCCCTGGCGCACGGTCCGGCGCATCCTTGAACCAAAAGAATCCTAGTTCCTGCCCGTCACCCATGTCGAAGAAGAAGTGCTGTCCGTAGCCGTTGCCGAGATCGAACCCCTTCTTGAGCTTCATTCCCAGCACGTCGGTATAAAACGCTACCGTTCGCTCCATGTCGCGGCAGACCAGTGCCAAGTGATGGAGCCCCTCATACTCGATGTTCAACTCGTTCATCCTGTCGCCCCTTCCTCCGCGCCGTCTTCCAACGGCATCGTCCACCGCCCAGACCAAATCGCCGGGAACCGGAGCACGAGCAGAGACTACCTGCTCCGTGCAGAGAATGCGTACTCCCGTGCAAAGAATGCCTGCAGCGGAAGTTGAACGTCAAGGAACGGTGATATCTCGATGGTCCCGAGAGGTGAGGGATAATGCACGGATTCGAGTCTCACACAGAACATGTGTCCGGAAAGGAGATCCGTCAATGAGGCGACCGGTAATCATGGGCGCCCTGCTCCTCATCATGCCGGGCCTAGCCGAACCGCAGACGGAGCCGGCTAGACCGCGGACCGCTTGGGGCGCACCTGATCTGCAAGGTGTCTGGGACTTTCGAACTCTCACGCCGCTTCAACGGCCTGAATCGTTCGGTGAGAGAGCGTCGCTCACCGAAGAAGAGGCCGCCGAATTCACCCAACGGTCGATCGAGCGCCGGAGGACCGACGTGGCGAGAGACCGCTCCGTCCATGCGTATTGGTGGCTCGACTATGGCACCGAGATGACGGCCGACCGACGCACTTCCCTGATCACCGACCTCGTGATGGTAGGATTCCTCCACTGACCCCAGCTGCACTCAAGACGGTCGCTCGCCCCCGGACCCGGCCCATTACGCAACGACTGGTGCTCGAAAGCGGCGCGGCGGGGCCTGAGGACCGTGGGGTGGCCGCGCGCCGCATCCTTGGGTTCAGCTCCGGACCACCGATCGTGCCCAGTGCCTACAACAACATCTTGCAGGTGCTTCAAACGCCCGACTACGTGGTCATCTTCACCGAGATGATCCACGAAGCTCGTATCGTTCCCTTGGACGACCGGCCACATCTGCCTGGAACCATCCGTCAATGGCTTGGTGATTCGCGTGGTCGGTGGGAGGGCGACACCCTCGTCATCGAGACGACGGGCTTTAGCGAGAAGGCAAGCTTCAGCGGCACCTTGATGGCCAAGGGCGCGTCGGGTAAGACCTATCGTGTCGTAGCTGGAGACGCTGGAGTATGGATTCACGGTCGAGGACCGAACATGGTGGACCCGCCCCTGGACCGCGAAGATCCCGATGACACGCACCAGCCAAGCGGTCTACGAGTATGCCTGTCATGAGGGCAACCGCGGCATGTTCAACGTGCTCTCGGGATCACGGGCCGACGAGCGGTCGCGTCACCGCCATTAACGAAGCCGTGTAGCCCGACTCGAGCTCCCGCGACGACTGAACCGACTGGTCGACTGACCGAGTTCTTCGGAAAAGGGTTTCGCAGCATCCCATCCGAATCGCCGGCCAGGACGTTAACACGTACGGATCGGTCGCGGCCGACAAACTCTCGTCGGCGCGGGGCGTGCCCCCCGCTACCGACCAGGTTTTGGCTGACGATCGCGAGGTGACGCAGGGTATCGCTTCTCCCGCCCGGCCAGACGGGAGAAGCGCGCCTAGCGGCGGCATGTAAGCGACGAACAATGCCGCCCCGTGGACTGCATCGATAGCCAGCAACTGCTCGCG
>JAYZGM010000357.1:0-6640 GCA_036336225.1 Acidobacteriota bacterium
TGTATCTCTCGATACTCGTGGTGGTCGGGACGGTTCGGAGTCGACGCGTCAAGACCGGAGATGACTTCCTGGTGGCCGGTCGAACGCTGCCGGCTCGAGTCCTGGTGTTTACATTGATGGCGACTTGGATCGGGTCCGGGAGTCTCTTTGGGGGGGCAGGGCTCGGCTACCGGTCCGGGTTCTCGGCGCTGTGGCAATCGGCGGGCGCCTGGGTGGGGATTGCGCTGGTTTATTTCATCGCGCCCCGGGTGCGGCGGATCGCGCAATACACCGTCCCCGACATCCTCGAACTGCGGTACGGTCCGGCCGCCAGGGTGCTGGGGACGGTCACCACGGTGCTCGCATATTCGACCATTGCGGCGTATCAGTTCCGTGGTGGCGGGCGTTTGCTTGCCCTGATCGCCCCGGTCGACCCGGATACCGGTGCGTTGATCACAATGGTTTTCTGTGTCGTGTTCACGTCGCTGGCCGGAATGCTCTCGATCGCATACCTGGATGTGGGAAACGGTCTGCTCATGACGGTGGGGGTGATGCTCGCCGTCATCTTCATGGTTGGTGATGCCGGAGGGGTGACGGCATCACTTACGGCGCTTCGACCAGATCAGCTCTCCGTGTTCGGCACACTTGGGCCACAGGCTTCGCTGGCCCTGTTTCTCCCCACCATGTTCCTGCTCCTCGGCGAAGCGAACATGTATCAAAAATTCTTTTCGGCGCGCGACGAGCGGGCCGCGCGGATGGCGGTCGTGGGATGGATCGTGGGTACGGTGGTGGTCGAGACTTTGATCGACTCGACCGGTGTGTTGGCCAGCGTCACCACCCCGGGGCTCAGTGCAGCGCAGTCTGAGGAGATCGTCATTCGGGTCGCCACCGATGTGCTGCCCGGTTTCTTGGGGGTGTTCCTGGTCTGCGGGGCGGCGGCGATCATTGTTTCCACGGCGAACAGCTTCTTGTTGACCCCCTCCACGAATCTGATCCGGGACGTCTATCAACGGTTCGTCAACCCTGAGGTCACCGGTCGACAGGTGATCATCTACACGCGCGTGATCGTGGTCCTGCTCGGCGGGGTTGGGTATGTGGCAGGCAAGTTCTTTCCCACTATCCTCGCCATGGCGTTGTGGGCGTACACGATGTATGGGGCTGGTATCACGCCCGCGCTTCTTGGGGCGCTCCTCTGGCCTCGGGCCACCCCGGCGGGGGGGATTGCCTCCATCTCGGTCGGCATGCTGACGACGTTAGTGTGGGAGATCGTCGGGTTGGTACGTGGTGCCGACGGGGTGCCGGTCTATCTCCTGGGTCTTGAGACTGCCTATCCGGCTCTGGCTCTGTCGATCGGTACGCTCATTGTGGTGAGTTTCTGCACACGCCCGCACGTCACCCCGGAGATTGTCGATGCCTAATCACGCACCGGACCGTCTCTCCGGGACCCCCCGGACGCGTCGCGTGACGTTGGTCGCGACCTATGAGCTCGGGCGGCAGCCGTTTGGACTTGCTTCACCGGCCGCGTGGCTGCGTGAGGCCGCAGTCGAGGTTACGACGGTCGACTTATCACGAGAGCCGTTTCGTGGTGAGGTCTTCGACCGCGATCTCGTGGCATTTCATCTCCCGATGCACACTGCCACTCGATTGGCACTGCCGGTGATCCGGCATCTGCGTGCGGCCTGGCCCGAGACACAGCTCTGCGCCTACGGGTTATATGCCGCACTCAACGAGCCGGCGCTGCGCGAGCTCGGCGTCCAGCATGTGCTGGGTGGAGAGTTCGAAGAGGAGCTTCTTGGGCTGGTCCTGGACCGGTGGCGCCCGAGGACAGCATCGCGTCCGCCCCGGTTGCGGTTTCGGGTGCCGGATAGAAGCGGGTTACCCCGTCTTGATCGATACGCCACGCTGCAAGACCCGTCGGGTGGATGTCGGGTCGTGGGGTATACAGAGGCGAGTCGTGGCTGTAAGCACCATTGTCGGCATTGCCCAGTCGTGCCGGTGTATGACGGGCAGTTCCGGGTCGTGGCTCGAGACGTCGTGCTGTCGGATGTGCGGGCCCAGGTCGAGGCTGGCGCTCAACACATTACCTTCGGGGATCCTGATTTTTTGAATGGTGTCGGACACGCCGTTGCTATTGTCAAGGCGTTTGGTCGCGAGTTTCCGGATGTGACCTACGACGTGACAATCAAGGTGGAGCATCTGCTGCGGCACGCGGACCACATTGGCACCCTTCGAGAGACCGGATGTGCCTTTGTGGTGACGGCAGCCGAGTCGGTAGATGACGCGGTGCTGGCGCGGTTGGCCAAAGGGCACACCCAGGCCGAGTTCGAGCGTGTGGTGGCTTTGTGTCGGGTCGAAGACGTGGCCCTGGTGCCGACGTTTATCCCGTTCACGCCATGGACGACGGTGGCCGGCTATCTCGAGCTACTAGAGACGATCCATCGGCTCGACCTGGTCGAATCGGTCACACCGGTCCAACTGTCTTTGCGGTTGTTGCTACCGCGTGGTTCTCGTTTGCTGGCGCTCGAGCGATTGTCGCGTGATGCCGTGCTCGAGTCATTCGATGAGGGATGTTTACTGTTTCCCTGGCGACACCGAGACCCGGTGGTGGATCAGCTCCAGACGAGTGTCGCCGACCTGGTCGGTCGCCGGCTCTCCTCCGATCGTGCGGCGCTCTTCAGGGGCATCTGGGGGCTGGCCGCACAGTGTCTGGGGTCTGGGGCGCCGCCCCCACCCCCGTTGGTTCCGGCTCGAGCAACGGTGCCGTATCTCAACGAGCCTTGGTATTGCTGAGCGGAGCCAAGTCCGGAGCAGGTCGCTCTGGTGTGATGACTCGTCGCGTCTTGCTGATCGCTACCACCACCGGCTATCAGGTCCGGGCGTTTTCCGCCGCGGCCGCGCGCACGGGGGTCGAGCTCGTGTTTGCGACCGACCGGTGCCAGCAGCTTTCGGACCCCTGGCGCGATCGGGCGATTCCCGTGCGTTTTCACGATGATGTCGGATCCCTCGAGGCGGTGCGCGCATTTCACGAGCAGTCTCCATTTGATGCGGTGCTCGCTGTGGGTGACCGACCCGCCGTACTTGCGGCGGTCGTATGCGATGCACTGGGGATCGCCGGCCACCCCCCGACAGCCGCGCGGATGAGTGTCCACAAAGCGGCGACGCGTCGTTGTCTGGCGGCGGCGGGGCTTCCGACCCCTGAATGTGAGGAGCTGGCGTTCGCCGATATCTCTGAGCCCATGGAGTCGCCCGTATCGTTTCCGTGTGTCGTCAAACCTCTGGCGTTGTCCGGGAGTCGCGGCGTGATCCGGGCGGACGATTCTCACCAACTGGCGGCGGCGCTCGAGCGGGTGAGACGTCTATTATCTCGACGGGAAATTCAAGCGAATCGCGACGGGACCCACACGCGCGTCGTGATTGAGGCCTTTGTGACAGGTCGAGAATACGCGGTTGAGGGCGTCGTCCATCACGGTTGCTTCCATCTGCTCGCGTTGTTCGACAAACCGGATCCCCTGGATGGACCTTTCTTCGAAGAATCGATTTACGTGACGCCGTCGCAGCAACCGCGACGGGTCCAGCAGGCGATCGAACACGCGGTCAAGGCCGCGGTGACTGCCCTCGGGTTCCATCATGGGTCAGTGCATGCGGAGTGTCGCGTGAACGACCGGGGGGTGTTTGTTCTTGAGGTCGCGGCACGGCCGATTGGGGGCCTGTGCGCCCGGGCCCTACGGTTTCTCGGACCGGACCGGGGGCTCATACCACTGGAAGAGTTGTTGTTGAGACAGGCCCTCGGGGCGCCGCCGGGCCGATACTGTCGTGAGACCGAGGCTTCTGGGGTCATGATGATCCCGATCCCTCGCCCAGGGATCTATCGTGGTACTGACCGGGTCGATTCCGCTCGCGCGGTGCCGAACATCGTCGACGTCGAGATGACCGCCAAACCTGACCAGCGTCTTGAGCCCCTGCCCGAGGGGGCGAGCTATCTGGGATTTATCTTTGCGCGAGCCCTGCGCCCTGCGGCTGTGGTCGCTGCGCTAAGGAAGGCGCACCGACGACTACGGGTGCGGATAGATCCACCGATCGAGGTGCTTCGATGAGCGACTGATGGGGCGTGTGTGAAGATGGTTACTTCTGCTGTTCGGGAACGAAATCAGGTGGGAGTGCTGAGCCTTCGCCAAAGAAGAAGTCGTCCATATATTTGGCAACGAGCTCTTGGGCTTCCTTTTGCCACGGCATCAAGCGATACTCGTTGAGAATCATCTTCATCCGTTCTTCCCAGAGCTTCCACGCGTCGACCGACACATTCTCCAGAATCCGCTGGCCCAGCTCGCCGGGCCACGGCGGCTCTTCGAGCCCGGGTAGCTCCTTCTGAAACTTGACGCAGTTGACAGTGCGGGCGGGGGAATCTGGAGTGTGGTCGGTCATGACTCTGTCGCCTAGACGAAAGCGCGAGCATCGTAACATGGGAACGGCCGTAGTGGACGGGATGCGTGAACGGATGAGCGGAGCGCGACGGATGGTGGCGACGGCCGGGGTCCTCGGGGCCACGTTTCTGGCGGCGATCGAGACGACGGTCGTGGCTGCCGCGATGCCAAGTGTGGCGGACCAGCTCGGGGGGTTGTCCTACTACAGCTGGGTCTTCTCCGCGTATCTTCTGACATCCACCGTGTCGATCCCGCTCTGGGGAAAGTTGTCCGATCTGTATGGGCGTCGTCGTCTCTATCTCTGGTGTATCACCCTGTTTCTCGTGGGGTCAGCGTTGTCCGGCGCGGCCCAGACGATGTCACAACTCATCCTGTTTCGCGCATTGCAGGGACTTGGCGCCGGGGGGGTGGTGCCACTGAGCATGAGCGTGATGGCCGACCTGTATACGCTCGAAGAGCGGGGCCGGATGCAGGGGTTGCTCAGCGGAGTGTGGGGTGTTGCCTCGGTAGTCGGACCCGTGACGGGCGGATATGTCACGGCCTTGTTCTCTTGGCGGTGGGTGTTCTATCTCAATCTCCCGTTCGGCGTGCTGGCCACCGCCGCGGTCGGGAGCGCGCTCCGGACTCGGGTCGCGCGAGAGGTCCATGCGGTCGACTATAGTGGCGCGCTTCTCCTGACGATTTCGGTCACGGCGCTCATTCTTGCGCTCAGCCAAACCGGTCTGGCTGATGCTGGGGCGCGCACGTGGTGGGTGCCCTTGGCCTATTTGGTCGCGGTGGGAACGGGATGGCTTTTGATACGGGTCGAGCGGCGCGTTGCCGAGCCGATGGTACCGGTTGACCTCTTGAGCGACCGGATGGTGGCTGCCATCGCGGGTACAGGGCTTCTCGTCGGGGTGGCGATGTTTAGTGCCATCTCGTATGTACCGCTCCTTGTGCAGGAGGGGCTAGACGGTTCCTCCGTGGAGGCCGGGAGGGCGCTGACTCCGCTGATTCTCGGCTGGGTCGTTACCTCAGCGGTGACGGGTCGTCTGGTATTGGGGGTGGGATATCGGCCGATGGTGGTGGCCGGCTTGAGTGTCGTAACTTTCGCGTTTTTCGGACTGACAACCATTGATCAGGTGGCGGAGATCTGGTCGCTGCGAGCCTATCTCACGGTCATGGGAATGGGGATGGGCATGTCGATGTTGTCGCTTGTCCTCGCGATGCAGAACGTAGTGTCGCGTCGAAACCTCGGGGTGGCGACCTCGTTTGGTCAATTCACACGCAGCATCGGGGGCGCGGTGGGCGTGGCGCTGCTCGGGGCGGTCATTGCCGGTGACTTGCCGCTTGACCGGGCCGCGACTCCGGCTGAGATGACGGCGGCCATCCATCGGGCGTTCTGGGTGGCGACAGTCGTATCCGGGCTTGCCGTGCTGGCGGCGACCCGCATTCCTAGTGGGCGGGCGGCCGACCTGGTGCATCCTGAGCAGGCCGCCGACGCGTCAACGGGTGTGTCCGAAACGGGGGAGGGGCGAGTGGGGGCCGGGGCCTAATCAGTGCACCCGCTCGGTCGAGTCTTTTGACACTACCCGCGAATCTTGGTGGGGACTCAAGGTGGCCGTTACGATGCGCGCGACCTGGACACGCGCGTCATTAAAGACGGCGCCACCGCCTATGTCGGTCAGGTCGTCGGCAACCAGCGCGTTGCTGGTGGAACCGTTGAGGGTGCTCATACGCCACAGCCCCTTTGGGAGACCGATCGTGCCTCGCCGCATATCCGCGTTGACCGCCACCAGGCAATGTACCTCTCCCAATGCATTAAAGATACGGGCGGTATCACCGGTGGAGAGGCCGCGTGGCTCAGCGTCCTCCGGGTGCATGTGGATACTCGCAACCCGGGCTCGTAACTCGCCCAGCGTCGAGTTGATCGTCTTCTCGGTCGCCGGTGAGATCAGCGTCAGTGGATAGTCGTCGGTCGCAGGATCGTCTTGATATCGATAAACACCGTGTGGACTTTCACGCTCAAGCTCCTCCGGGAACAGCCGGACGCGTCGACCCGGTGTCTGCGGAAACACGTCGACAAACTGCACGGGGGTGCCGTCGGCGACCCCCTTCGCGATACCCGAGTCCATCAATTCGGCGCGAGCGTCTTCAGGAAGGGTGGCGGTGAGCTCGAGCAGTGCCTCGACATCAGTCTTTCCGTCGGTTCCCGGATCGAGACCGAGCCGTTCTTTAAGTTCGGCAAAGACCTCCACATT
>JAYZGM010000358.1:0-12450 GCA_036336225.1 Acidobacteriota bacterium
GCGCTCATCGAGCGGATCCCCGAACACAACGCTGTGTCCCGCCTGCTCGGCCGCGTGAGAGCGTCTGGGGTCCGATTCGACAAACAGTACCGGCACTCCACCCTCTTTGAGCGCGTCGGCCAGCGGGGGCGCCAGCCCGCGCGCGCCGAAAATGGCTACTCGTTCGCGCCGCGGGAGACGCACGTCAAGCAACCACGCCATGGGGTAGGCCAGGACGCCGGACAGCACGACGGTGCCCGCAATGGTCGAGAACACGAGGGCGCGGAGCGCGGTCCCACCCGGGAGCCCTTCGGCGTCCATCGAGGCCGCTGTGATGGAGGTGATCGCCGCCGCCACGATCCCGCGCGGCGCGATGGTCGCGATGAAGACCCGTTCACGGACCGGCAGGTTCAGACCCAGCGTGGCGACCCACGCGCAGGCCGGACGAACAATGACGACCAGCCCACTCACTACGATGACCCCGGCCCACCCGAGCTCACGGATATCCGCGAACGCGACGTCGGCCGAAAGCAGCACAAAGAGCATGCCGACCAGCAAGACGGTGAGCTGATCTTTGAACTCGCGGAGCTCGGCTCCCACGCGTGTGTCGAGGTTCCCCATCACGATACCGGCCACCGTGACCGCAACGAGCCCACTCGACGTCTGTAACCCATCACAGGCCTCGAAGAGCAACACGACGGTGGCGAGCACAAACACGTTCTCGTATCCGTGAGCGACGAGTGGGCGGTCTCCGCATGCCCCTGCTAGCAGAAACCCGGCGGCGAGACCGGCCAGCAGACCAAACCCGATGCTCAGTACGATGCCGGCCGTTTCCCATGCGAACGAGCTCGTGCCAGAGCCGATGACGAGCTGCAAAAGGAGTCCGGCGAGAAGCGCGCCAATCGGATCGATCAAGACGCCTTCGGCTTCGAGAATGGTCTTGAGACGCGGTCGTAGCCGCATGTCGCGTAGCAGCGGTTGGATGACGGTAGGGCCGGTGACGACGACAAGCGCCCCGAAGAGCATGGCCAGTGGCCACGACCACCCCATCGCCAGACCGGCCAACCCGGCAGCTCCGATGACCGTCACGAGGGCGCCCACCGTGATCAGCCCGCGAATGGCCGCTTCCTGTCGTCGCAGACGCGACCACTTGAGGTTGAGTCCGCCTTCGAATAGGATGATGGCGACACCAAAATCGACGAGGCCAAAGAGCCCCTCGCCAAGTGCCCGAGGCTGAATCCAGCCGAGCCCATCGGGGCCCAAGGCCGCGCCACTGGCCAGCAGCAGCACGATACCCGGTAGCCGCACTGTCCGCGACACGGACTGCGCGAGAATGCCGGCGGCCAGGGCAACCGCGACCGTCAGCCCAGGATGATGAAGGGCATCCATGGTGGTAATCCCCAGCCCGTCATACAACCGGTGCTACCACGTCGGTCCGGTCACGAGGCAGGAGGGCTTGGGGGTCACGGAAGGTGAGCGTTGGACGGGGTGTGTCCGGGCGGGTCAGGTTCCGGTTCGCAGCTATCGCATCCGTGGCACGACGCCTGGGTACCGGGTGCCGCGCTCCGAAGTAAATCCCGAAGGTGTCGATACAACGACACCACGGCCAGCCCGACGATCAGGGCGACGATCGGTTCTTGCCACGTCATCCGCTAATCCCCCAGCCAAAAAGTGATCCGACCTGATACACCGTAAGAGACACAACATAGGCCAGGACGGACATGTAACCAAACATGAACATGGGCCAGCCCCACCCACCCGATTCCTTGCGTACCACGACGATGGTGCTCATGCACTGGCAAGCCAGCACGAAGAAGACGATCAACGATACGCCGCTCAACGGTGTCATCAGCGGGCTGCCGTCGGCACGTTGGGCGTTCTGCAACGATTCGCGTAAGCTGACGCTCTCTTCGTCGGCCTCTTCAATACCAAACACGATGCCCAGGGTAGACACGAACACCTCGCTGGCGGCGAAGGCGCCGATGATTCCAACTCCGACCCGCCAGTCGAACCCAAGGGGCTCGAGCACCGGCTCAATGAGTTGGCCCAGACGCCCGCCCACGCTATAGCGTAGCTGTTCGCCGGCGAGCTGGCCGTCGAGTTCGGCCAGGCGGTCGGCTTGTGCTGTGGCGTCAGTCGTCGTCGCCAGAACCGAGGCCCTGGTTGCGTCGTATCGCGCATCAATGTCCCCGCTTCGCGGAAATGACAACAGCGCCCACAGGATGATCGTCATCGTTAGGATGATGGTACCGGCATCCTCCAGGAATTTGCGCACACGACGCCAGGTCACCAGCGCCACACTTCGCCACACCGGCATCCGATAGGGGGGAAGCTCGAGGAGCAGCGGGAGCCGTGGACCCTGCAGCACCGTCCGACGAAGGACCGCCGCGGCCCCGAGGGTCGCGATGACCGACAGCGAATACATCGAGAACAGGACAACGGCGCCGGTGCTGAGTAGGCCGAAGACTCGCTCGTCGCCCGCAAACACCACCGCGGTGACGAGCGCATAGACCGGCAACCGGGCGCTACAGGAGACCATCGGTAGCGTCAGCATGGTGATGAGCCGGTCTCGTCGACTCTCGATCGTGCGGGTGGCCATGACCGCCGGTATCGCGCATGCGAACCCCGAGAGCATCGGGACAAACGCCTTACCGTGTAGACCGATGCGTCCCATCAGCCGGTCGATGATGAATGCGACGCGTGCCAGATAGCCGAGGTCTTCGAGCAGCGCGATAAAAAAGAACAGCATCGCGATCTGCGGCACGAACACCACGACGTTGCCGACTCCTGCGATGACACCGTCGACCATGAGATCGGCCAGGATACCCGGCGGCCACACTGTGACCACTCCGTTCTGCAACCACGCGGTGGCCGCCTCGATTGCGCCCATGAGTGGCTCTGACCACGTGAACAGCGCCTCGAAGACGACGGCCATCACCACGGCAAAGGCCGCCATGCCATAGAACCGGTGAGTCAACACCGCGTCGATTCGACTTGTCCACCGTCTCGTGTCGGCTCGGGCCACGGTGCGAACGTCATTCGCCACCGCGTCGATCCAGCGATACCGTGCCGAGATGATCTCGAGCTCGATATTGCGGTCTGCTCGCTCGGCTCCCCGCCGGACCTCTCGGACCAGCTGACGCACCGGGTGGGGAAGTCCCCTGGCGGCGCCATCGTCGGTGTCCAACGAAAGCAACCACCACAGCGCCCAGGACCGTCGGGTGGCGGGAGTTCGACCAAACTGTGCCTCGGTGAGTGCCTGGGTGACGATGGTGACGTCTTGCTCTACCTCTGCCGGAAGGTCGGTCCACGCCGAATCGTCCCGTGCCGGCTGGGTGATGGTCTGGCCGATTGCCGTCTTCAGTGCCTCGAGCCCGGTGCCTCTGGACGCCACTGTCGGAACCACCGACGCGCCCAGCCACGCGCTGAGCCGTTTGGTGTCGAAGTCGGCCCCGGCGGCGCTGGCCTCATCCATCATATTCAGCGCCACCACGACCGGGACTCCGGTCTCGACGATCTGGAGCACTAGATACAAACTACGCTCGATCGCCCCCGCGTCGACCACGACGACAACCCCATCAGGCGGCGGCCCGCGATGCCCGAGCACCTCGTCTACCGCGACCTGCTCGTCTGGTGAGTGAGCAGTCAGGCTGTAAGTGCCGGGAAGATCGACGATGTCCGCCAGCGTGCCCGAGGCCAGCGTCACTCGTCGAGATGAGCGCGTGACCGTGACCCCTGGATAGTTGCTGACTTGAGCGCGGGCGCCGGTCAGCGAGTTGAATACGGTGGTCTTGCCGGAATTGGCGTTGCCCGCGACCAGCACCCGTGGGACGCGCGTGGCGGTCTCGGTCGACCGGTCACGAGCCGTGTCGTCGGTCGATGTCTGGGCTGAGAAGCGGGTCGGTGTGGTCGGGTCGGTAGTCGCCGGTTCGGTAGTCGCCGGTTCGGCCGGTCCATTGTCGGCCTGTCCGTCCGGTGCGAGCTGTATCCGTGACGCATCGGCAAGCCGGAGCGATAGCAAATAGCCACGCAGCTTGATCTTGAGCGGATCGCCCAGCGGCGCCCGACGAATCGCCTCGATCCGGGTGCCTGGGAGCAGTCCCATCTCCATGAGGCGTCGAGCCACCGCGCGGTCGCAGCCAACATGCCGGACCACCGCACTGGCGCCGATAGGCAGCTCGGCAAGGGTACGAAGGGCTTGATGCAGAATGAACTCCTAGAGGTCGGCCTCGGAGAGCTGGTGGCGCCGTTTTGTGCCCAAAAGTGAGACTCAGTCTCAGTTTCGCTGCCCAGTTTATCTCGGACCAAATTGGTCGGTCAAGACGGTGGGCGGCGTCTGCGTCCGGTTGTGGGACAATACTCTGTTTTGACGCTGGGGCATCGGCGGTGCACTAGGGTCTGTCGGTCGACGCCAATCCACGGTTAAGGACCCGGTCGGCGCGGGTCCTAAGGAGCTTTCTCGATGAACAACGCGCGTGTCGCGGTGCCCACGCCCAGAAACGAACCAGTGCTGAGCTACGCCCCCGGGTCAGCCGAAAAAGCGGCTCTGAAGAACCAGCTCTCCGCCTTTGGTGACGGCACGGTCGAGATTCCGTTGATCATCGGTGGTCGCGACGTGACCACCGGTGATCTGGGCGCGTGTATCTTGCCGCATGACCATCAGAAGCAGGTCGCCACCTATCATCGTGGAAACGTGGACACGGTGAATCAGGCGGTGGCGGCGGCCGCGGCGGCACGGCCCGCTTGGAGTGAGATGGCGTGGGAGTCACGCGTCGCCATCTTCCTGAGAGCCGCCGAGCTCTTGGCTGGTCGATACCGACCGGTGCTCAACGCGGCCACCATGCTGAACCAGAGCAAGACCGTGTTCCAGGCGGAAATCGACGCCGCCTGCGAGCTCATCGATTTCTGGCGTTTCAACGCATCGTATCTCCCGGAGATCTATGGTCAGCAACCAGAGAGCGCGGCCGGGATGTGGAACTTTGTCGAGTATCGTGCCCTCGAAGGCTTTGTCTTTGCGGTGACGCCATTCAACTTCACGTCGATTGCCGGCAATCTCCCGACGAGTCCTGCGCTCATGGGGAATACCGTGGTGTGGAAGCCGGCCTCCACGTCGGTGTTTTCGGCCTACTGGTTGATGAAGCTGTTTGAAGAGGCCGGGCTGCCTCCCGGTGTCATCAATCTTGTCCCCGGCAGTGGGGGGCAGATCGGGGGACCGGCCATGGGACATCCCGATTTGGGTGGTGTGCACTTCACCGGGAGCACCGAGGTGTTCCAGGGTATGTGGCGGACCATCGGTGAGAACATCGCAGGATATCGGAGTTACCCACGGATTGTCGGTGAGACCGGAGGAAAAGACTTCGTCTTTGCGCACGCCTCGGCCGACCCGGACGAGCTCGCGGCGAACCTCATCCGTGGCGCATTCGAGTATCAGGGCCAGAAATGCAGTGCGGCGAGCCGGGCCTACATTCCCGAGAGCCTGTGGAACAGCTTCCGCGACCGCCTGGTGAGTGAGGTCGAGAGTATCTCCTATGGCGACGTCACCGATTTCACCAACTTTATGGGTGCGGTGATTGACAAGACCACCTTCGACAAGTTGAAGGGCTATATCGAACGGGCACGTACTGATACGGATGCCGACATTGTGTGTGGGGGCACGTGTGACGATAGCAGGGGCTACTTCATCTCGCCGACGATTATCCAGGCCCATGATCCCCGATATGCCACGATGGAAACTGAGCTCTTCGGGCCGGTCTTGACCGTGTATGTGTATCGAGACAGCGACTATGCGGCGACCCTGGAGCTGTGTGACCGAACGTCGCCGTACGCGCTGACGGGTGGGATCTTTGGGCGTGACCGGGCTGCGATTGATCTGGCGTCGGCCACGCTGCGTCATGCGGCTGGCAACTTCTATATCAACGACAAGCCGACCGGCGCCGTCGTGGGGCAACAGCCGTTTGGTGGGTCCCGCGCATCCGGGACCAACGATAAGGCTGGGAGCTCACTCAACCTATTGCGATGGGTGAGCACGCGGACTACCAAGGAGACATTTGCCCCGGTCCGAGACTATCGTTACCCTCACATGCTGGAGCGATGAAGATGACGCGCGTTGTGCTGAACACGGTCTCTCGGCAGTTCCTTTTGGCGGCCCTGGCATTGGCGGTCGTCGCGGCGTCCCCCGTTGAGGCCCAGATTGCGCTCGTGGGGAGCACGCCGGGTCAAGACGCCAAGCTTAGTGGTCCGGTGCGTACCGTGCGGGTGTGGTTCGACGTGGCGCCGGTGATGAGCGAGAGCACATTGGAGATCACGGGGCCGGGCAACCGGGCCACGGTTGAAGGCGTGCACACCATGGGTGAGAACGACCTGATGGGCCGCGTGTCAGGACCGATGCCAGATGGCGAGTGGACGATGAGGTGGACGGCTGTCGGTCCGGACGGGGAGTCGCAAACGGGCTCCATCACGTTCACAGTCGACCGTGGAAGATAGCAGCCCGTGAACGAGGTAGACTGCATCGAGGTTGACCGTAGCGCCGGCGAAGGTGTTGCCATTTGAGGAGGCAAGCATGGGAAGCACAGGCACAACGATGGTGGCCGGCATGGTGGGGGTGTTGGCGCTTCTGGTGTCGACGGCGTCCGCGCAGTCGGGCGCCGACATTCCCAGACGACCCGACGGGCGTCCCGATCTCTCGGGGACTTACGACGTCGCAACGTTGACTCCATTGCAGCGTCCGGCCGAATTCGGGGACCAGCTCACACTGAGTGAAGAAGAGGCGGCCGCGTGGACAGCCGGTGCGGGTTCTCTCGAACGCATCTTCAACATTCCTGACGAGCGGAATGAGACCACCGACGCCCCACGGGAGGCTCCACCGGTCGGCGGTGATGGATCGACGGGGGCCGCTGGAAACGTCGGGGGGTATAACTCGTTTTGGATGGACCGCGGCACGCGTGGGTTCCAGATTGATGGACGGTGGCGCACCTCCATCATCACCGATCCGATCAATGGTCGACAGCCCCCGTTCACCCAGGAGGCGCAGGCCGCTCGTGCCGCGCGGGCTGGGTTCTTTCGTGAGAACACTGGTACGGCTTGGTGGCTAGGCGCTGACCTCGATGCGCCGGGGCCGTATGACAACCCTGAACAGCGACCACTGGCCGAGCGGTGTCTGCTGGGGTTCTCATCGACCGCCGGGCCGCCCATGCTCCCGGCCCTGTACAACAACCTCAAGCGGATCGTTCAGACGGACGACACCGTGATGATCCTCGTGGAGATGGTGCACGATGCGCGCATCGTGCGGATGAACCAGGAACACGCGCCGTCGGAGCTCAGGAGCTGGCTTGGTGATTCGGTCGGCCATTGGGATGGCGATACCTTGGTCGTAGACACCACCAATTTCGGGGATCGTCCCGCCCTCGGCGGAGCCTCGCCGAATCTGCACGTGGTCGAACGTTTTTCACGCGTCGACGCCGACACGCTCCTGTATCAATTCACCGTCGAGGACCCCACGGTATGGACCGCGCCGTGGAGCGGTGAGTATGTTTGGCCGGCAAGTGACGACAAGGTCTATGAGTACGCGTGTCACGAGGCGAACTACTCCTTCGGCGGCATCTTGCGCGGTGCTCGCGTGCTTGAAGCGGATGCCCGCGAGGCCGCCCGTTAGATGTAGCCCCGCGGCCGTGCATCTATGAGCCGCGTTCCTAGCCGTCTTCGACGCCCCATCTGGCTCGCGGGGGCGAGTGTGCTGGTGCTCGTCACCGTGGGCTGGGTCGTGTCGTCGATACTCCCCGGTATGGCCGCCGGCTGGCTCCTGTCGCTGGCTGAGGAACGCTGGGGGGTTGTGGGCCAGACCGGTGAGGTCAGGCTCAACCCGTTGTCGCTTCGGCTCGACGTGCGCCACCTGGCGCTGGCGACGGTCAA
Organism: Acidobacteriota bacterium; assembly: GCA_036336225.1. Taxonomy (GTDB): domain Bacteria; phylum Acidobacteriota; class Vicinamibacteria; order Vicinamibacterales; family UBA8438; genus JAJEEA01. The sequence continues at coordinate 7,888 of JAYZGM010000358.1, forward strand.
GACCGCCGACGACCCGTTTCTAAGGGTCGAGTCAGTGATCGTCGACTTACCGTGGTCGATCCTGACCGGGACCCGCGCGGTCGACGCCGTGCAGCTCGTTGCCCCGGTGGTGTCTGTTCGCCGGGCGCAAGACGGTGTTTCCAATCTCCCCAGATTCTCCTCACTCCAGTCATCTTTGCCGACGAGCGAGCCCTCGGTGTCAACACCCTGGCGACTCGACACCGTTTCGGTTCAGCGGGCGATGGTGTCATGGGAAGACGCCACCCAGGATCTCCGGTTTGCGACCGGGCCCCTGGGGCTTGAGCTACGACCGGAGCCTGAGGGTTTGGCGACCTCGGGCGAATTCCGCCTCGTGGGTTCCACGAGGTTAGCCCGAGGCACTGCAGAGACACAGGTCGAGCCTTTCGTTATACCAATGACGGTGGCCCCCAGCGCGGTCACCGTCGACGGGTTTGCGGTGTCCGCGCCCGAAGGGCGACTCGAGGCCGGTGCCGAGGTGACCTTGGGAGCCGGGTCGAGGGTGCAAGCCCACTATGACCTGGATGTCGTGCTAGACCGTCTCTCGACCTGGGCCGATCAACCGCTGTCGGTCATGGGCGACCTGCGTGTCTCGGGGACGATCATGGGCCCCCCCGGGGCACCAGTGGTCTCGGCGCGACTCGAGGGCGACCGGGTGCGGTGGGAACAGGTTGCGGTGCACGAGTTTTCGAGCGTCCTGCGGTTCGATGGCGCTCGGCTTACGGTCGAGCAGCTGAATGCGCGTGTGGCCGAAGGCGTTATTGAGGGCACCGCGTCGCTCGAGGTGCTCGATGGCCAGACACAGGGCAACGCGCGCATGGCCTGGACGGAGCTGCGGGGGCAGTCATTGGCGGCGATGTGGACGGACACTCCGCTGCTCGTTGATTCCACGTTGACAGGAGTCGCGACGATCGCGTGGTCCGGTCATGGCCCACGTGACGTCACAGCGGAGATCGACAATCAGCACGCGACGACCCCCGCGGGTGGTCTCGATGTGGGGGGGGGCTGGCGGGTGGCCACCGAAGCGGGGACGTGGGTGGTCAGTGTCGAGAAGCTCGCGGCCGGGGTGACGAGCGTGACCGGGGTCCTTCGAGGTGCGTTACCGGACGAATGGTCGGATATCGGCGCGACCGCGGTAACGGGGCAACTAGAAGGGCAGATTGGTGATCTGCAACAGCTGGCTCGCGAGCTGCAAACGATGGGATTGACCGACGCCGTTGGCGTGTGGCAACCGAGGGGTCGAGCCAGCTGGCGGATCAATCTTGGGGGCACCGTCAGCCAACCACACATCGCCGGGGAATTGACGGCAACCGGTGGAGTACGCGGGCAGCCGGACGGCCTCGCCCTACAGGCAGCATTTTTGGGCACCGGTGGGAACTGGCGGGTCGACGAGATCGACCTGCACGTGGCTGATAGCGTATTGACGGGTGCGGCAACCGTGCAAGCTGACACCGGTGCGATCACCGGCGGGTTACGACTGGTTGTCCCCGATCTGGCGTCACTCGCGGGGTTCGCCCCAGCGGCAGGGCTTGGCGCCGGCGAGCTTGAGATCGTGGTCGGATTGGGCGGGGTTGTGTCGAGTCCACAGATCGACGTCGCGATGACCGGCGAGCAGCTTCGTGTGGCGGGACAGTCGTTAGCCGCGCTTGATGGGCAGCTCCGGATTGGAGCCGACCAGCTCTTGGTTGAGCGATTCGTGGTGCAACAGCCGCCCGGGCGGCTAGAGGCGACCGGGCGGCTGAACTGGGCTTCCGGGGACTATCGCGTTTCTCTGACCGCGCGCGATATGCGGCTGTCGCCGTTGACGCAGGAGCGAGAGATGCCGGTTGAGCTTGGGGCGCGGTTTGATCTCGATCTGGCGGGAACCGGCTCCGTCGATAGCCCACGGGGTACCGCCCGCGTCGTGCTTCGTGACCTCGTCTATGGTGACGTGGCGATCGAGCAACTGCGGCAGGACATTGTCCTGGACCAGGATGAGTGGGAGGTTCGCACCGTCGTGCCCTCGCTGAATGTCAGCTCGAACCTCCGGATCGAGCCGCATCGCCCCTGGCGCTATCGTCTGGACGCCGAGCTGAAAGATGCAGATCTCACGGGGCTGGTCGGGGGGGTGGTTGACGTGGATGGGGCGCTGCGGGGCGTGCTCAGCGGGTCGATCGCCGCCCACGGCGAGCTGGGCGCCTGGTCGTCATCCGAGGTGACCTTGGGCCTCGATCGGATCGACGCCAGCTACGGAGATCTCCCGATCCGCTTGGGAGCGCCGGCGCGTATTCGCTCCTCTTCCTCCGGTCTCCGCCTTGACGAACCGCTGGATCTTCGTCTGGGTGGAACCCAACTCATCGCGAGTGGACTACTCCGCGACGACGATTCGGTCCTGGTCGCCACGCTCGCGGGCGATCTACACGATATCGTCTCCCTTGTGGACGCGACGCGAGGTGGGGGGGACGACGGCGACCCGGTGATGATGCGGGGGAGCTACCGTCTTGATCTTCGGTTGATCGGCTCGACCCGGCAGCCGTCGTTGTCCGCGTCCTTGATGGTCGATGACGGAGTGGTAGAGGTCGCGGACATGGCGCCCCTGACCGACCTCCGTCTCCGAGCGGCATATGACGGGGATGGGGTCATCGTCGAGCGGGTGAGTGGTCGTTGGCAGGAGGCGAGTCTACGGGGAGACGTCGTTGTGCCGGCTGCTGTCATCGGAGACGCCCTCCCCGCGTGGCTGGCTCGGCCCGCCTCGTCAGACGACCGACCCGCGCGCATGACGCTGGTCGTGGACAGGCTTGGTCCGGAGGCGCTGACTGGATTCGTCGCATCCGAGACGCTCGATGATCTCAGTGGTGAGATCGGTGTCGAGATCAATCTCGTGGCAGCACGACCCGAGTTAGCCGCGCTCGAAGGGGCGGTAACGCTGACGACGATGGAACTCGAAGCAGCCGGGTTTCCTGTTTCGCAGCAGCGCCCGACGCGTCTCACGATCGCCGATGAGCGGGTAACCGTGGAAGGGTGGGCCTGGCAGATCGGAGCGGCCGAGAACGCCCTGACTCTAGGTGGCTTTGTGGACCTCGTCCCTGAGCCGACGGCTGATCTGACTGTCACCGGCGTGGCCGACCTGAGTGTGCTCAACATGGTGTCGAGCGGGGCCGCCGTGGCGGGCGACCTCTATCTCATCGCGAGCCTGGGGGGCACCCTTTCGGAGCCGACCATCGACGGCGTGGTGGAGGTGACCGACGGCGAGGTGCGCGTGCCGGACCCGCGTCTCCTACTCTCCGACTTGAGCGGTGCGTTGGTGTTCCAGGGGGCCACGCTGGAGACCATTGACCTGGTGGGGACTGCCAACGGAGGCCCGATCGCGGTTGACGTGGATATCCGGTTTCCCGGTTTTCGTCCCGAGGGCACAGTCACCGTTTCTGGTGAGTTGATCCCGCTGGTCGTTCCGCCTGGCGTCCGCACGGAGCTCAGTACCGAGCTGCTCCTGACGATAACGCCGGATGATGCGGACCTGACTGGTGTCGTCACGGTGCTTCGCGGCGACTACCGCGAGGCGGTGAACACGGGAGGTGGGCTCAGAGCCATGCTCGAGTCGCGTACCGATCTTGACCTATCCGAGACCGAGCCGTCGGTGGTGGACGACATCCGTCTCAACGTGCAGGTGCGCACGGTGGATGACATCGTAGTCAACAACAACTATGGCGCCGGATCTCTCTCGGCCGATACACGCCTGGTTGGGAGTCTGGGGCGCCCCGGGCTGACTGGACGGGCGGCCGTCGGTGATGGCGGACAGATCTTCTTGGGAGGCAACGCCTTCCAGATCGAGACGGGCACGATCGATTTTGTTGATCCGGATGGCGTGGTGCCGGAGCTTGATATCAGCGCGCGTACCCAGGTGGGGGACGAGGTGATTACCATCACGCTCGAGGGAACGGCGGAGACCTTGACGACGACCATGCAGTCGAGTGGCAACCTGTCGGAGAGCGACATTGTGTCGTTGCTGCTCACCGGCCGGACACTGGATCAAGTGGGGAGTGCCCCGGGTGCGGTGGCTCGCGACCAGGCTCTGGGGTTGGTGTCCGGTGAGGTGCTTGGGGTGGCCGGGCGCTCGGTTGGTCTGGACACCGTTCGACTCGATCGTGGGACCGAGAGCGACGTACGGTTCGACCCCAGCCTCGCTGCCGGTGAGACCGACCCGGGCACGCGGTTGACGGTGGGCAAGAGCCTCAGCCGACAGGTTGAGCTGGTGGCGTCGCAGAGCCTGCGAGAAAGTGGACTCGTGACCTGGATCGTGAACTATCTCCCGCGACGGAACATTGAGCTCAGGCTTGTCATCGACGATGAGACCGACCGGTCCTATGAGTTTCGACACGCGGTGACATTCGGACAGCGGCCGAGAGAGACCACGACGACCCAACGCCAGCCGGAACCGCGGGTGTCTGGTGTGCAGGTCTCCGGCGACACGGGAGAACTGGAGACGGAGCTCCGTCGCCTGGTCAGATTGGAGACCGGCAACTGGTTCGACTTTCTGCGCTGGCAGGACAGCCGGGACCGGATTGA
>JAYZGM010000359.1:0-7668 GCA_036336225.1 Acidobacteriota bacterium
GGATCGACCCTGGCCACGCGCGACGTCACGCCGTCGCATTCCCTCTGACCAAGACAGGCGAAGATGGATTCAGGGGCGGGACCCACGTGTCCGGCCGCTAGCAAGGACCCGTCGGGTGCCCAGCGGACGTTGTCGATGTGAAAGCCGACCTCCACGGCGTCCTGTTGTATTGGAGTCTGCCCTCGGGATACCCGAATCAGCGACTGCGTGCCCCACCCGCCGATAAACAGCTGTTGTCCGTCAGCGGACGCGACAAGCCCGTTCGGTCCATTGGTTTCTGTGCCCGGTATCGCCGACCAACCGGTGTCGGACTCCCATTCCCATACCTGACCCGATGGGCGGTTGAAGTGTGTTGCGGCGAACGCGCCTCCGGCCAGCGCCGTCACCGAGTTGAACGTCACACCCTCGGGCGCCACGGCGCAACCGACCCATGTGAGCGAAGGCGTGCCCGAGCGGGCATCCAGCTCGAAGACTTCTATCGCCTCCCGCGCCCCGTGTCGCACGACATACAACGTGTGTCGTCCACCGGCCCCCGCCCGCAGGCTGAGACCGTGTGGTCTGAACCCACCCGTGACCGGACCGGGGCAGCTCCGGAAAGCATCCGCTGGCCTGGACCCGAATGTCGCGCTCGGAAAGAGCGCCGTTGAGCGACGGTCTCGTGTGTCGGTCACATACAGATACCCGTCGTCCTCCATCCCGGCCACGATCACCCATGGACTGTCTGGCACCGCCACCAGATCCTCCGGACTCACCGGTCCGCACACAAACTCAACCCCTTCATCAGGGGAACACTGCGCCCGACTGGTGTCGGCTATTCCAAACACCGCAACCCCCACCCCGCACACGCTCCACAGCAGCTTCATCCTCATGGGTCGATGTCTCCTTTCTTCCCGTCTCCGGCATAGCAAAGATGGCTAAAACCGCACAATCGCAGCGACGTGTGCACGCGTGCGCCAGGGGTTGAAGGCTCCCGGCGCAATGTCGAGCTCTCTGGTGAAATGCGTGGTCACATCGAGCGTGAGATTGGGAATCGGCACATACGCAATCGTCACCATGTGCAGTTCCGAATCGGTGCCGGGCATGTCGCTAAACACGAAAGGCGACAAGGCGGCCTCCTGTTGTGTCCGAGCATAGGTATACCCCAAGGTGTAGGCCCGCGTCTGGTTGGACCCCCCGTATTCGGCCTCGAACCACATCCCCGTATCAAGGTCGGACGCGGCACGGGTATTACGAAGAAACTGCCCCAGCAGCCGGAGCGGATACGCCTCACGCCCCGTGTTGAACTCGGCCTGGACGATCGTGTCCACCAGGTTGAAGTCGGACACCAAGCCAACGACGTTGCCGGCCGCGTCTCGCTCGACCTCGTTCGTGAGCGTGCTGCGCAGCGGGCCGGTGGCGCGGCCAACGGCGACCTGGTCAACGTTACGAAACCCGTAGTCGGCCACCGAGACTTGAAGCCGATGTGGGCCGATCGCGAACCCGACCTCGCCATACGCACCGAGAATCTGCGAATCTTGGTCTCGACTCACCTCGTTCAGGGCGGTTTGCAGGGCCAAGAGCGTGACGTCGACCTCGTCACTCACCTACCATGCCACTCGCTCGTACCCACCCTCGAAATTCAAATCGTTGTCCCACACCATCTGGGTCCGAGTCATCGGTGGCCCGAATTTACCCATCGTGAGGGTCAGCGCTGAGGCGCCTTTCGGGTTGTATCGGATATTGGCACGATCCAGGTTGAACGGCTTGGGTCGCAAGAAGCTCGTAAAGGTCTGATTCGTGGAAACCGGCGTGCCAGGATCCCCAGTCGCGATCTGAATCTGCAGGTGCGTATCGTCGTTGACGTCGCTATCGATACGAAGCCGAAGACGGAATCGACTACGGTGCCGTGTCTCGCTGCCGTCTTGATAGAAGCCTTCATAGCGCGGGCGAAAGTCGCCGCCGAACTGGATACGCTCATACCATGGCGCGGTTTGGGCAAGACTCTGCGTTGACATGAGAATGAGCCCGCACCCGACGCCAACGACTCGCAGCACACACCGAATGGCGCCACCTCTCACTCTCGTCAATCTAGTGGCCTGTTGCAGAAAAGGGCTTGCCAGACTCCGAGCCGCCACGCCCGGGTGATCAGCCGCGACGGGGGAGTGGGTTTGACCGAAGAACAACGCCGCCGGACGGGACGTCCCGACCGGAGGATCGTGAAACTTTCTCTTCGACAGGCCATTAGACATGCTCTCAGCCTAGAGACAACGGATTTCACACCGGTTACAGACGGGTTAAATGTGTGTAACCTCGGGTGGCCCGAGGGAGCGCGGAGCCCCACAGGACTCTCGACTGTTGACGAGGTGCCAGGTAAGATACGCGTTAGGTTCTATCTGCCTGCAGGTCGAAAGGTCTGGATGAGAAAATTTACGAAGACGATGTCCGCGATCGGGCTCGCCATGGCTTGGCTGATGATGGGAGCGTCCTCAGTGACGGCCCAAGGGTCTGGGGCTCTCCCAGAGCAACGTCTCGTCACACGATACTGTCTGACGTGTCACAACGACCAGGCGTTGCGTGGCGGGTTATCGCTAGAGGGGATTCAGCTTGACGACATCGCCGGTCACGCCGAGGTGTGGGAGCGCGTGGTGCGTAAGCTCCGTGCGGGGGCGATGCCACCCGACGGAGCGCCCCGGCCTGACGAAACCACCTACAACGGACTGGTCACCTATTTGGAGTCGGCGCTCGACAACCGAGCCGTCGCGACCGCGGATCCCGGTCGGACTGAGACGTTTCGGCGTCTAAATCGCACCGAGTATCGCAACGCGATCCGAGACCTGCTCGAGCTCGACGTCGACGTGGCCGCGCTGCTCCCCCGGGACGACGCGGCCTACGGGTTTGACAATGTCGGAGTGGTCGAGCTGTCCCCAACATTGATGGAGCGGTATCTCACCGCCGCCCAGAAGATCAGTCGTCTGGCGGTGGGCAGCCTCGGCGTCGTCCCCGGCAGCCGGGTGGTCACCTTACGCCCCGACCTGACCCAGGAGGGTCATCTTGCCGAGTTGCCGTTTGGAACCCGGGGGGGCGCCACCGTCGAGCACACTTTCCCGCTCGACGGGGAATACGAGATCGAAGTCCGGCTCGCGCGCAATCGCAACGAGAATGTCGAGGGGCTCCGCGAGCCACACGTACTGGAGATGACCCTCGACAGTGAGAGACTCAATCTTTTCACCGTCGTCCCGAATCGGAATCGGTTCGGCAGCTACTACGCCGATGAGGACGTCGACCGACACCTCAACCTACGGATTCCGATCGCCGCGGGCCCACACACCGTAGGAGCCGCCTTTCTTCAGAAGAACGCCGCGCTCATCGAGAGCGAGCGACAGCCCTATCAGGCTCAATTCAACCAGGACCGGCATCCGCGGCAGCAACCCGCGGTGCAGTCGGTGTCCATTAGTGGACCATTCCAACCAACCGGGGCCGGCGACACCCCGAGTCGGGCCCGAATTTTCGGCTGCCATCCCACGTCGGTGGCCGATGAGTCCGATTGCGCGGCGAGCATTATTTCAACGCTGGCTCGACGCGCCTACCGACGACCTGTGTCATACGGCGATATCGAAATGCCTCTCTCATTTTTTGAGCGGGGTCAGGCAAACGGCGGGTTTGAGGCCGGAATCGAACTGGCGCTCCGAGCCCTGTTGACGAGCCCCGAGTTCCTCTTTCGAATCGAGCGGGACCCCGAAGACGTCGCCCCCGGCGAAGCGTATCAGCTGAACGACGTCGAGCTCGCCTCACGACTCTCATTTTTCCTCTGGAGCAGTATCCCAGACGACGAACTGCTCGACCTGGCAGAGACGGGCCGGCTGAGTGTCCCAGCGGTAAGGAAAGCCCAAGTGCTCCGCATGCTCGCGGACCCGCGCGCCTCAACCCTGACGACCAACTTCGCCAGCCAGTGGCTCTATCTGCGGAATCTGGACACGATGGCGCCGAATCTCCGTCTGTTCCCAGACTTCGACGACAATCTCCGTCAGGCGTTTCGACAGGAGACAGAGATGCTGTTCGACAGCATTGTCGATGAGGACCGGAGTGTCATCGACCTCATAGACGCGGACTATACGTATCTGAACGAACGGCTCGCCAAGCACTATGGTGTCGCGGGAATCTACGGCAGTCAGTTCCGTCGAATCGATCTTCCGACCGAGAGCGTCCGACGCGGGCTACTTGGTCACGGGAGCATCCTGACCGTCACGTCATACGCGACTCGAACCTCACCGGTGCTGCGGGGCAAGTGGATTCTCGACAACATCCTGGGGATGCCGCCGCCGCCACCACCGCCCAATGTGCCACCGCTTGAGGAGCCCGAGCCAGGGGTCGCGGCCAGCTCGATGAGGGCGCGCATGGAAGCACATCGGGTGAACCCCGCCTGCGCTGCCTGTCACCGTCTGATGGATCCTGCCGGTCTCTCGATGGAGAATTTTGACGCCATCGGCCGATGGCGTGACCGGACCAATAATTGGAGCTCCATCGACGCTTCGGGAAGTATTCCAGGTGGTGGGACATTTGACGGCATCAATGGACTCCGAACAGCCGTTCTCGCCCGCCCACACGTTTTTGTGGGAGCGGTCACCGAGAAACTCATGACCTACGCCCTCGGGCGAGGTCTCGACTACAACGATGGCCCGGCGGTCAGACGTATCGTGCATGATGCCGCCGGCGACGATTATCAGTTCTCTTCTCTCGTGCTCGGCATCGTCGAGAGCACCCCCTTCCAGATGCGGAGGTCGCAGTCATGATGATCACAAAGATGGCGCTCCCACGGCGCACATTCCTCAAGGGCTTGGGTGCGACGGTTGCGCTCCCGATTCTGGACTCGATGGTGCCGGCCTTCACTGCGCAGGCGGCCTCCGTGGCGAACACGCCACGGAGACTCGGATATGTCTTTATCCCAATGGGGATGAACCCAACCCCGTGGACACCGGCTCAAGTCGGTCCTCTGACCGAGCTCTCGCCGTCACTTGCAGCGCTCACGCCACACCTCGACGACGTGACCGTGGTCACGAACATGGAGCTCGAACAGGCCCACACGACGGGCAACCACGCTTCATCGAATGCGGCGTTTCTAAGTTGTCTGAAGGGCAAGCGTACCGAGGGAAGTGACTACGAGCTCGGCACGACGGTCGACCAGATCGCCGCCCAACATATCGGCTCCGACACGCCCATTCCATCTCTCGAGCTCGGTACCGACCTTATCGTCCAGGTCGGGGCGTGTGACAACGGCTATGCGTGTGTCTATCAGAACAATCTCTCCTGGTCGTCACCCACGACGCCTCTCCCGACGGAAGCTGACCCCCGGGTGGTTTTCGAACGACTCTTTGGGGATGGTGGCACGCCAGAGCAGCGTCGGACGGAAATGGAGAAGAACGCGAGTATCCTCGACTGGGTCCTCGACGACATGACCAAACTGCAGCACAAGCTCGGTAGTAGTGACCGGCGACGTGTAGATCAGTATGTGACGACGGTACGCGAAGTCGAACGACGTATCCAGCTCGCCGAGCAACAGGCGGCCAGCTCAATACTCCCCGACTTGACCCGTCCGACGAGTGTTCCGGCTAATTGGGAAGACCATGTAAAGCTGATGTTTGACCTGCAGGTGCTCGCCCTCCAGGCGGATCTCACCCGGGTCATCACGTTCCAGATGGCTCGAGAGGCCAGCACCCGAACGTATCCGCAGATTGGTGTCCCGGAGCCACACCACCCTGTCTCACACCACGTCAACGATCCGGAAAAGCTGGCCAAGCTGGCGAAGATCAACGCCTATCACGTGTCACTGTTTGCCTACATGGTGGACCAGCTCAAGAAGACCGCCGATGGCGATGGCTCGCTCCTCGACCACTCGACATTCATGCTTGGCAGTGGCATGGGGAACCCGGACGTGCACGATCATCGTAATCTGCCGATCATCGTGGCGCGTGGTGGCGGCGAGAAGAGGTGGGGCGGTCGGCATGTCAAATACGACAAGCTCACACCACTGGCCAACCTCCATCTGGCGTTGCTCGATGACGTAGGCGTGCATCTGGATAAATTCGTCGACAGCACCCGACACGCCACCGAGGTCATGGAACCAGTCAGTCTGTAGCATGACACGACGCTTCGATAATAGACGGGACTTTACCCCGAACCCCCCGCGGGCGCTCCGCGGGGGGTTCCGAGAACCTCACGCCGCGCCCGCGAGGCGCGTACTGTCGCGCACCGTGGCCGTGACAGTCACCCTGCTGTGACGGCGGGGATGATGGCCTCGGACTGAAGCGAGGTTGGTTGTTGGGCTGGAGACCTGGGAAAGCGCAGTAAAGAGCGACCGACCGTTGCTCACGAGTCGTAGGTGACGAGCGTCGAATCGGCCGTCTTCGAACGGGTGGGATTCTGAGTGCTGCAGGAGTGTGGATGATGCGGGCAAAGTCTATTGCCGTCGTGGTTGTATTCGTAGGGTTGGTCGCCGCACCACCGGTGGCCGTCACCGGAGCCTCAGCGGCGGTGAGCGCAGCGGATGTTCCGCTCGTTGACGCGGTCAAGACCGGTGATACGACCCGGGTCCGCGCGCTGATTGAGGACGGTGCGGACGTGAAGACGGCTGAACCCGACGGCTCCACCCCGCTTCACTGGGCGGCCCATGGTGGCCATGTAGACATCGTCCGAATACTGTTGGGGGCCGGGGCGGTAGCCAATACCGGGAACCGTTACGGTGTGCGTCCGCTCTCGCTGGCCGCGGTCATCGGGAACGCCCCCATCGTCGAGGCGCTTCTCGACGCGGGCGCGAATCCCCATACGACGCTGCCTGAAGGCGAAACGGCGCTGATGACCGCGGCGCGTTCGGGAAACCCCGAAACCGTCAAGTTGCTCCTCGACGCGGGCGCCGACGTCAACGCGCCTGAACGGTGGAAGGGGCAGACCGCACTGATGTGGGCAGCCGCGGAGGGGCATGCACGCGTCATCCCGACCCTCGTTCGCTACGGAGCGGACCTTTCGGCCCGTTCCAAGCAGGGTTTCACGGCGCTGCTCTTCGCGGCCCGGGAGGGTCAAACCGACGTTGTGCAAACGCTCTTGGAGGCGGGAGCCAATCTCGAGGAACAGATCTCCATCAACTCGACGCTGACCGCGGGTGGAGTCGAGCGTCGACGCGCATCGGACGCCGGGCTCAACGCATTCCTGCTTGCCGCCGGCAACGCGCATTTTGAGCTCGCTGCATATCTACTGGACCACGGGGCCAACCCCGACACCGCTCCACGAGGGTGGACCGCACTTCACCAGTTGAGCTGGGTGCGAAAGGCTGGTATCGCTGGTAGCAACGACCCGGCTCCCACAGGGTCAGGGAATATGGCCAGCCTTGAGTTCGCTCGAAAGCTGCTTTCACACGGGGCTGACGTGGACGCACGCGTGGCCACCCGCCCACCAGCCGGGATCACCTCGCTTAATTTCATCGGGGGCACGCCCTTCATCCTGGCCGCTCGGACCGCTGACGCTGAGTACATGTGTCTACTTGCGAGCGCCGGGGCTGACCCATTTCTGACCAACGCCGACGAGTCGACCGCCCTCATGGTGGCGGCAGGGTTGGGTACATCGTCGCCAGGCGAAGACCCGGGCACAGAGGCCGAAGTGCTCGACGCAGTTCAGGTAGCGCTCGATCTGGGGCTGGAC
>JAYZGM010000360.1:0-5679 GCA_036336225.1 Acidobacteriota bacterium
AACCTCCTCCCCATGAATGGCCAAGCCGAGGGCGTGTCGATCGCACATCAGCAGCTGCTGAGCCACCTGCCGCCGCGCCGCGCCGAGTCCGACGATGCCATCGCGACGCCCGTCACCCGCATACGGCAACGACTCGACCAGCACACGAGGGATGGTCAGCCAGTACGCCGTCGTATGCATTTCCTGCTCGGGCAGATCGAGCTCTCCCGACCCGACATTCTCATTCGTGTAGAACTTGATCTTCTTGAAGCCGACGACCCTCGACACGACGTGCACCTCACCATGACACCCCCGTGCCTCGGCAAGAACCGGGTCTCGTGCACTTGCATCCGATTCGTCCAGAGTGCCAGCGGAAACCATCGACTGTGGTTGGACGACCGAGTCAAAGGTCTCAAGGATCGTCACTTTGGTGTGGGTAATCGCGTCCGTGAAATAGTCGCTATCGACCGGGCGTACGTAGGCTTTGCGCCGCTCGAAGTCGAGCCGGTCGACCTGAAACTGCCGCCCTTCGATGAGATAGATGGCTTGCTCGTAAAGTGTCGACGTCGCGGCGCTAAAGTCCACCTCCCCAATAATCGTGGTGTCATGTGTCGTGTCGACAACCACAAAATTGTCCGACGACACCGAGCGAAGACTGACCGCATCGGCCGGATACGACTCATGCATCCAATGCCACTGGTCGTCAACCCGGTCGACAAACCCGTCTTCTTCGAGAAGACCCAATACCGTCGGCAGATCCTCTCGTCCGAACCGTTCGTCGGCCACGAATGGCAACTCGAAAACAGCACACTTGATGTGGTCAAGCAGAATCTGCAGGTTATCGGGATTGATCAAGGCGTGCTCAGGGGAGGCCTCGAAGAAGTAGCTCGGGTGCTGGACGATGAACTGGTCGATCGGCGCGCTACTTGCCACCATGATGGCCGCCGAGCGCGTACTCCGGCGACCGGCTCGACCCGCGCGTTGCCAGGTCGCGGCGATCGTCCCGGGATAACCCGCCATGACACAGACATCGAGGGCTCCGATATCGATGCCCAGCTCGAGCGCGCTGGTGGACACAACGCCGGCCACCGAGCCCGCGCGTAACCCACGTTCAATCTCTCGTCGACGTAGTGGCAGATACCCACCACGGTACCCACGAATGGACTCCGCCCCCCCAACCAGTCGTCGGGCCGCCTGCTTGAGATAGGTCGTCAACACCTCGGTGATCAGTCGACTACGAGCGAATACGATCACCTGGAGTCCACGTTCCAGGAACTGTTGCGCCACCCGACGAGTCTCCGCCACGTAGGAACGGCGAATCCCGAGCTGCGGGTTCACCACAGGGGGGTTCACCAACGCAAAGAGTTTCTCTCCTCGCGGCGCTCCGTTTCGTGTGACCACAACACAGGGCTCGCCGATGAGCGCCTCAGCCAATTGTCCGGGGTTGGCGATCGTGGCCGAGGAACAGATAAACGTCGGGGACGAGCCATAATGCACGCAGACCCGACGGAGCCGTCGCAAAATGTTGGCCAGATGACTCCCGAACACACCGCGGTAGGCATGGAGTTCGTCAATGACCACGAAACGGAGGTTTTCGAACAGCTTCGCCCAGCGGGGGTGATGCGGCAGGATGCCCGAGTGCAACATATCCGGATTGCTGAGCACCAGATGGGCTCGCCCCCGCACCGCTCGACGCGCATCCTGCGGGGTATCTCCATCGTAGGTGAACGCCGCAATGTCCTCATGATCGGCGAGTCGCTCGGTCAGACGCTGCAACTCCGCCAGCTGGTCTTGGGCGAGGGCCTTGGTCGGAAACAGGTAGAGGGCCCTGGTCGCGGCGTCCGCCAAGATGGAACTGAGGACCGGCGCGTTGTAACACAGCGTCTTCCCTGAAGCGGTCGGCGTAATCGTGACGACGTGGCGACCGTCCAGAGCGTAGGTCATCGCCTCCGCTTGATGGGAGTACGGCCGTTCGATGCCACCGGCCGCCAAGGCCATGCGCAAACGGTCATCGATTCCATGTGGATAGTCAGCAAACTGGGCAGCTTGCGCCGGGAACTTCTTCCAGACCGTCGTCACCTCTCCGTCGGAGGGCATCCGCTCAATCGGACCAACCGCGGTCTCCGGCGGAACAAGCCGACCGAACACATCGAGCAACGCATCGTCGCGCCGCTGTGGCGACAACTCACCTCCGCGGCCAGACGACACTCCCGAGAGCCCCCTTCGCATGCTCCAGGATGGTAACAAGCGAAGGAAAGACGATCAAGAAACGAATATATAGCGCATAGACGAGCTCGCGTTTGGCGCTTTTCCCGTCTTGCGGGCTTGGATCTGGCGTGTGCGCCTGCTAGTGTGTTCAGGCGCCGACAGTGTGGATGCGCCGGACGGGGCACGTTCCTCCGGGATACGGGCTCCGTCACCGACGAGTGAGCGCATTAACCCAGCGACGTCGGTTGGGGAGAGCGAGACATGGCAACAAAACGCGACGAGAAAAAAGACGATCCTACACACGAAGGCGGTCTCAGCCGGCGGGATTTTGTCCGAACGGGAGCCGCAGCCGGTCTGGGAGCCGGCGCCCTGCTCGAACCGGAGTCGGCACACGCGCAAGACTCCGACACCGGAACTCAGGACATCATTTGGGACTACGACGTCGATGTCGTGATCGCGGGAGGTGGGTGCGCCGGTTTGACCGCGGCGATTCGCGCGAGAGATCTGGGGGCCAGCGTGCTGGTGGTCGATCAAAACTTCGATCTGGGTGGCCGGATGCTACACAGCGGCGCCTTCTTGTCGCTCGGCGGAGGCGATCCGGTCCAGCGTCGAGATATGAAGGGTGAGAGCGATAAAGAAGGATTGATCACCGTTGACCCGACCGAAGAACCGGACGAACTCGACGACAGTGTCGACCTGCTGTTTACCGACCTCACCGATTGGTCCGTGCTCGACACCAAGGGCCAAAGCCCGTATCGCTACAACGAGCGAGAGCTGACGCGAGCGTGGGCCGAGCACTGCCCGGCGACGCGACAGTTCCTGATCGACAACTACGTCAGATTCGCACGGGTCAGCGGGACCCATGGTGGCGGTGGTTTGTCACGGGCCCGAGGCGCGCGTTGCTTCCTCATTTTGGGCGACAAGACAGATATGAAGGCGGGGACGATCACAGCGGAAGATGCCGGTGTCGCCGACCCCGAACGCACCAGCGCCTTCGCGCCGGTCCAGATGAACAACGCGAGTCGCTCGGTCACCCCCAATGCGGTCAGCAATGGTGTCGCCCTCTCCCGGCCGTTGGAGTTCTCCGCCCGCGAGAAGGGTGTCCAGTTCATGCTGCATCGCCGTTTCGATGACCTCGTGCGCGAACAGCCGTTTTCTGGCAGGGTCCTCGGAATCATGGCCCAAAACTCGCCGCGACACCACCCGGACACCGGCGAGCGGCTCGAAAGCTACTGGCAGAACGGCAACGTCGATGAGCGGCGAGAGACGGTGCGCATCAGGGCCCGGCGGGCGGTCGTTCTAGCCAGCGGCGGTCATGCCGGCAACCCCGAGGTGCGGAGCATGTTCTACCCCGCCATGCGGGAACCAGCGTTCCCCACCAGCGGACACGCCTTGCAAGGGCCACACGGTCAGGACGCCAGCGCGCTCATCGCGGGGCTCCGAGTCGGCGCCAACCTGGCCGGCATGCAGCAGAATTTGTCGTATCCCACCACGTTCCATCTCTCGACTCGTCTGGGCACCCGGGACGCCTACACCACGATGATGCCAGGTCACCCAACGTTTGGTTTTCGCGGCTCGGCCGGCGTCAACGTCGGCAACGCCGGCTTTGAAGAGTTCATCGCCGTCAATCAGGTCGGAAAACGGTTCTTCAACGAGGTGCGTCTCCCGGCGCGGCCACGCGGAAACCGGTATCCCGGGGACGGTGGCGCCCCCGGCCAAGGGCTCAAGCACACGCCGCTCGATTGGCGCAATTGTCGCAAAGAGTGGGTCGGCGAGATGTACACCTATGATCACGGTCTTGATGCGGCGTTGGCGATAAACGAAGGCTCAGAGCCTCCCGACTACTACTCGGGGCCGCTATGGGCCATCTTCGACCAAGACGCGGTCGAGCGTACGGGGTGGGAGCTGCGCTACCCCTATGTGACCGACAACGGCTACTTCTTCCGCGCCGATACCATCGAGGAGTTGGCGAAAAAAATTGTCACCGGGCACGAGTTTCAGCGCATGCCATTGCGGCATCTGGCCGAGACCGTAGCAACTTGGAACCGCTACGTGGACGCAGGAGCGGATCCGGAATTCGAACGCGAGGCGGACGCACCGATGAACGCCATCGCGACGCCGCCGTTCTACGCCCTGTCGATCATGGTCATCTGGCATGACTCCTACGGCGGCTTGCGAGTCAACGGTCGGCAACAGGTCATCGACATGCGGGGCGCTGTCATTCCTGGTCTGTATGCCGGAGGGGAAGCGGTGGGAGGTTTCAACAAGCATGGCCTAGGGAAAGGCCATGTCCATGGTTACATCGCCGGGACGCACGCGGCCGGAGATCCGACGGACGAGTGACACACAGACGCAAACGGGTATGGTGTCGATGTATCACGCGGCACCGTGAATGCCGGCGCCGACATGACCCACAAGGTCGAGGTCACGTTCTCGAGTATCAAATGCGTGTTTCCGGAACAGAAGGAGATCCCGTTTCGCTGCAACCGCAAGGTGACGATGGACATCACGATTCAGGCGGCACGGAGGGCTCTACATGGGGTCCGACCTGTAGTTCGAATGGGAGGGGCGCGATGTCGAAGAGTGTTGTTGTCTGTCTTCTTGTTGTCATCGCTTCCGCCGCGCGAGCTCAACCGGCGAACGACACCAACCTGTTCGAGCAGGGACAGCCGCTCTACGTGGAACACTGTGCCTTTTGTCACGGGGACACCGGCGCTGGCGATCCACCCACCTTCCCGGCGCTGGGCGGAAACGACCAGCTCAGCGACACGGCCCGGATCGTGGGCAACATCCATGAGGGCACCGAGCGAATGCCTCCCTTCCCTCAGCTGACGACGGTGGAGATCGCTTCGGTCACGACCTATGTGCGCAATGCCTGGGAGAATGCCTTTGGCGAGGTCACTGTCCCGGAGGTGGCCGCAATGCTGGAAGACTTGGATAACCGTGGGGATACGGTGCCTGTATGGGGTGGCGTGTTCACCGAAACCCAGGCAACGCGGGGCCAGGCCGTCTATCAAGGCGCTTGTGGTCTCTGTCACGGCCGCAGATTGAACGGCGCGCCAGACGATCCGGACATGCCATCGACACCCCCACTGGCTCGCGCAAGGTTCATCCGCGAGTGGAACGGACGGTCGCTTGCCTCGCTCTTCGAGTACATCCGAGCCACGATGCCAGCGGACAATCCACGATCGTTGACCGACCAGGAGTATGTCGATGTCATCGCGTACATGCTCACGGTCGGCGGAATGCCGGCCGGAGACGATGAGCTTCTCGCCGCCCCCCAACCACTCGCCCGCATTGTCTTCCAACCGCAGCCCTAGCAGCCCGCGGTGAAAGTCCCGCGTCGCACCGAGACCCGTGCTGGGCCGTCCGAACCAGACGTGACGAAGAAAAATAGCGGTAGTATCTGACCGATAAACAACGCATATTTGGCCGGATTCAGCGGCGGGTGAATGCCGCGGGCCTTTTGCCAAGGGCTGCTAGTCCTGCGCG
>JAYZGM010000361.1:0-9299 GCA_036336225.1 Acidobacteriota bacterium
GGTCAAGGAGCAGCTTGGCCGGATCACAGTGCACACCAGAAGCCGGGTCAAAGGGACCATCCACACGATAGCCATACAGCTGGCCAGGTCTCAGGCCCGGGTAGTACCCGTGCCAGACGTGGTCGGTACGCTCGGGCAACGGAACCCGTCGCACCTCGGCCGTCGCGTCGGCCCGGTCAAAGAGACAGAGCTCAACCTTCGTGGCACAGCTCGAGAACAGCGCGAAGTTCACACCGTGTCCGTCCCATGTCGCACCCAGGGGAGAGGGTCGCCCACCACACATCCTCACCCCGGGAGCATACGACGGCTGTAAACTCTTCTCTGTTCGGATGAGTGAGGAACACCCTGACCGCACGAGACACCCCGCTGACAAACCCTCTGACCGCCGGCGTCGAGCAAATTCGCGCGCGTCTGGCGGCCGACGTCTGTTCGATCTATCTGCTCGAGGCTGACCGCACCCATCTCATCCTGACAGCGACCATCGGGTTGAAGCCGGATAGCGTCGGGAAGGTCCGGATGAGCCTGGACGAGGGGCTGGCCGGCCTGGCGGCCGAAACCTTGAAACCTGTCGTGGTCCCGAACGTCAAACAGCATCCGCGGTTCAAGTGGTTCTCGGTCACCGGCGAAGACCCGTATCACGGCTTCCTTGCCGTGCCGCTTGTACGGGAGGAACGTCTGGTCGGCGTGTTGACCGCGCAGACGCTGGAGGCGCGTAGCTTTTCCCAACGAGAGGTCACCACCCTCATCGAGGCGGCGGACGATATCAGCGCGATCGTGGCCGAAGCCCGCGAGCGCAGCCACTTTCTGACCCCGCTCCACGGTCGTCTCTGGGAGCTCGCGCGGAACCTCTGGTGGAGTTGGGATGTCGGTAGCACGAGTTTGTTCCGTGACCTGGATCCGGAGCGCTGGCAGGCGCTCGACCGCAACCCGGTGGCACTCCTTTCTGAGATCCCGCTCGCAGAGCTCGAACAACGCATCCACGAGGGCGGACTCGCATCTCGCATCAATCACACCTATCGCCGACTACGCGAGTATCTCGAGGACGGCTCGACCTGGGGCGCCACGCACACCGGATTGCTCCGGGCCCATCCAGTAGCCTATCTCTCCGCAGAATTTGGCATACATGAGTCACTTCCGATTTACTCGGGCGGACTCGGGGTGCTGGCCGGCGACCATATGAAGAGCGCGTCGGATCTGGACGTGCCCTTGGTCGGCGTCGGTCTGTTCTACGGACAGGGCTACTTCCGGCAACGACTCGACGCCCACGGATGGCAGCAAGAGCACTACGCCAAGGTGGACCTGACCAAGCTGCCACTCGAACCTGCGATTGGGCGTGACGGTCAACCGGTCCGGCTGGAGCTGTCCACTCGAAAAGGGGCGCTTTGTGCACACGTCTGGGAAGCCGCCATCGGACGCCGGAGACTCCTGCTGCTTGACTCCGATGTCGTAGAGAACACCCCCGACGACCGAAGGCTCACCGCGCGTTTGTATGGTGGCGACGTGCGCACCCGAATTCGTCAGGAACTCTTACTGGGTGTGGGCGGCATCAGGACACTGTTTGCTCTGGGGATCACCCCCGGCGTCGTTCACCTCAACGAAGGCCATAGCGCCTTTGCCATCCTCGAGCTAATTCGTCATCGCATGGAGCGAGAAGGCCTCGATTTCGACAAAGCCGCCCGGCAAGTGGCGCGCCGGACCGTGTTCACGACCCATACCCCAGTTCCGGCCGGTCACGACCGTTTCCCGAACGCGCTCGTCGATGAGCACCTCGGGGCGCTCCGCGACCAACTCGGGATTTCCCACGAACGACTGATGGGGCTGGGCCGCGTCGACCCCGATGACCAGGACGAGCCGTTGTGTATGACGGTGCTCGGACTCAAAGTCGCCCGGCGAGCCAACGCGGTCTCGTCGCTTCATGCCGAGGTGACCCGACAGATGTGGGGACGGTTGTGGGGAACGCGGCCTGAGGAGAAGGTCCCCATCGGCCACATCACCAACGGCATTCATATCCCGAGCTGGCTCGCTCCACAGATGCGGCAGCTCTACGACCGGCATCTGCCCGCTGACTGGGGCCGTCGGACTGGGACCCCTGCGGTGTGGAAGGCAATTGACGGTATCAGCGACGGCACGTTGTGGGAGACACATGTCGCGCTGAAAATTCGCCTCACGGAGTTCGTGCGCGCCCGGATTGTGCGTGAAGCGACCCGGCGGGGCGAGACCGCCGACGTGGTCGACCGCGTGTCACACGCCCTCAGCCCCGACGCCCTCACCATCGGTTTTGCCAGACGGTTTGCGACCTACAAACGTGCCGCCCTGTTTCTCCGTGATCCTGACCGGCTGTCGCGGCTAGTGAACGACCCGCAACGGCCCATCCAGTTCGTGTTCGCCGGCAAGGGGCATCCCCGAGATGAACCAGCCAAGCGGGTGATCCAAGAGATTCATCAGCTGACCCGAGACCCGCGATTCGTGGGCAAGATCGTGCTTGTCGAGGACTACGATATCGACCTCGGCCGGCACCTTGTCCAAGGGGTCGATCTCTGGCTCAACAATCCTCGACGACCAGAAGAGGCGTCAGGCACCAGCGGACAAAAGGTCCCCCTCAACGGCGGTCTCAATCTCTCAGTGCTCGATGGGTGGTGGGCGGAGGCCTACGATGGCATGAACGGTTTCGCGATCGGCACCGGGGAAACACACGAATCATCGGAGGTGCACGATGAACGGGACGCCGAGGCGCTCATGACCGCTCTCATCGAGCAGGTCATCCCGTTGTATTACGACCGGGATTCAGATGGCGTCCCCCGTGGCTGGACCAAACGGATGAAACACGGCATCCGCACGCTTGGCTGGCGCTTCAGTGCAGACCGGATGGTCAAGGACTACGTGAGCCTGTGCTACGTGCCAGCCGCCGGGGGCCGGTCCAGTGAAATGGAGAACGGGTGATACGGCACTCTCCGCCCGGGGCCCTATACTCACCGTTCGGGGCGACCGGCGCTCTTGGTTCGGACGTTGTGCTCTTCGAAACATCTTCTCGCGAGCCGCTGCGCGTCCGCATCCGGCATCGAGTGTTGCCCTCGGCTTCAGCGACCTCCAGGGGGCGCACAGCACCGCGCACGAAGAGTGGTGTATTACGGCTGAACTAAGAGCGTTAGATCGTCCCGAGCACTAGTGCCCGAGTATCGGGTGGGGCTCGTACTGTTCCTCGAGAAACCGACATTCCTCCTCGTCGAGGGTGATGTCGAGCGCGGCCACGAGCTGTTCGAGTTGTCCTGGCTTTGAAACCCCGACAATCGGCGCGGCGACGGCCGGCTGGCGCACAAGCCAGGCCAGGGCCACCTGAGCGGGGGCAACCCCTCGGCGCTCGGCGAGGGTTTTCACACGCTCCACGATCTGGAAGTCGGATGGCGTGAAGTAGAGCGTGCGGGCAAAATCGTCACTCTTGGCCCGGGTCGAGGTGCCCCATTCTTCGGACTCTGGCTTTCGGTTCCCGGCCAGAAAGCCACGTGCCAGCGGGCTCCATGGGATCACACCGACTCCTTCAGCCCGACACAACGGCAGCATCTCACGCTCTTCCTCGCGATACACGAGGTTGTAGTGGTTTTGCATGGTGACAAACCGGGCCCACCCGTGTCGGTCGGCGGTATACAACGCGCGTGCGAATTGCCAGGCGTACATACTCGATGCACCCAGATACCGCACCCTGCCTGACCGCACGATGTCATTCAGGGCATCGAGAGTCTCCTCCAGTGGGGTGACGGGGTCGAAGCGGTGGATCTGATAGAGGTCGACGTGATCCATCCCCAGGCGTCGGAGCGACCCGTCGATCGCGTCGAACAGATGCTTGCGTGACAGCCCGCGGTCATTCGGCCCCTCGCTCATCGGGAAATACACCTTGGTGGCCACCACCACTTGATCCCGCGTTGTCAGGTCCCTGAGAGCCCGCCCAAGCATCTCTTCACTCGCACCACGGGAATACATATCGGCGGTGTCGAAGAAGTTGATGCCCCGGTCGAGCGCTTCCGTGACGAAACGCCGACCATCGGCTTCGGATAGGACCCACTCCCGCCAGTTCGGCGAGCCATAGGTCATCATCCCAAGACACAGCCGAGATACCTTCACCCCGGTGTTGCCCAGCGACACGTATTCCATGTTCGGATTTGAGGGCAACTAGTGCCCCGACAACATCGTTCGCAGCAAACTGCGTTGACTGAACACTAGTGACAATGCCCGTGGTCCATGGACCAAATCTGTCCGGGGGGACAGACAGCGTTGGTGATTTGAGTCTCCGACGTAAAACTGATGATGACTACCACCAGCGTCGCGACGGCAATGCCCACGATCGCGATCCAGACAGCTGGGGTCAATCGTCCCTCTTTGCGTTCGCAGCACTGCTTGTACTTCTTGCCGCTGCCACAGGGACACGGATCGTTGCGACCGACTCTCGCGCGTGCCATTGTCTGGAACTCCTCTTGTTGCGGGTAGCCAGTATACTTCAGCGGGTTTTTCTGTAGGCGTCGGCGCACTAGCAGCCCGTGGTGACACCGAGAGCGGCGCTGAACCCCGCTGGCCAGGCGCGACGAGGGAGCACATTGGGCGTTTTCAACCAAGGAGCAACTCCGTCCGGGCGGGATGCAGCCCCGCTCGAATGCAGCGGGGCTTTTACCCCGGGTTGCTGGCGCCATCCCGGAACATGACCAATCACAAATCCTTCATCTTTGACACCGAGCTGCATCTGGTCGTCTTGACCGGCATCAAGGTCTGCAGCCTCACCGATCTCCGCGCTCAACTGGCGAAGGTGCCAAGCTCCTCGATCTTCTTTCACACCCATCAGGAGTATCTGGCCCACGAATTCCAGCGTTCTCCGCCGTACTACAACGACTTCGCCCGATGGGTCTCGCAGGCGATGCGCGAAGAACCATTGGCGGAAAAGCTGGCGGCCATCGACCTCTTGGCGTTCACAACCATCCGTCAGCTACGCGCCGCGATCATCGACACCATCGATACCTATCTCGACCAGCTCAGCCGGCCGAGCTACGAGTGCCGTCCCGAGGAGGCCTTTCATTTCTGTCGGTCGCGGAGCTTTGTGTTGCCCACCGGGATCGTTGCCCACGACGTCGACGAGTTCTTCGACAAAGTAGCGCACATCTCGCACGCGTCGCTTTACTTTCACTTCTTCGAGGCCCGTCTCCGTCTTCGGCGGCGTACGAGTGACTTCTCGCGCTGGCTGACCGACCGGGGACGTCCGGACCTAGCCGAGGCCATCGATGCCCTCAACCCGTATGTCCGAACGCTCGACGAGCTCCGCCGCGACATCGTGGCTCTTGGTGCCGGGGAAGCCGCGACATGAGTGAGCATCTCGACGACTATCGCACCGTGGTCGGGTCTCGGGTGGTCGACGAGCTCCTGCTGCTAGCGGATCGGGTGCGACACCTGAAGCTCCAGCACATCAACTCAACCGCCGTGGGCGGCGGGGTCGCCGAGATCCTCACCCGAATGGTCCCACTCTTGAGGGATCTCGGAATCGACACGCGTTGGGACGTCATAAAGGGAAATCAGGCGTTTTTCGGGGTAACCAAGGTTTTCCACAACGCACTACACGGCGGGGCCGAGACCATCACTGACGACATGTTCGGGGTGTTTCGCGATACAACCGCGATGAATCTCGCCGAGCTTGCATCGTATGGCGATGTGGTCGTGGTGCATGACCCGCAACCGGCAGGGCTCATCGCCAAGAAACCGGATGTGGGTGGCCACTGGCTCTGGCGTTGTCATATCGACGTCTCGACCCCGAACCGCAAGGTCTGGAAGTTCCTCCAGCAACACGTCGACCAGTACGACGCATCGATTTTCTCGATGCCGGACTTCTCACAACGGCTCACGATTCCCCAATACATGGTGCCGCCGTCAATCGACCCGCTGGCAGACAAGAACAAGGAGCTCCCGACCGACCAGGTCCACGCCACCGTGGCCAAGTATGGACTCGACCCGCATCGCGCCATCCTCACCCAAATCTCCCGTTTTGACCGACTCAAGGACCCACTGGGGGTCATACAGTCGTATCGCATGGTGCGAAGGCATCACGACTGCCAACTCCTACTCGCGGGCGGCGGCGCCACCGATGATCCGGAAGGGACTGAAGTGCTCCGTGAGGTGCAAGACGCAGCCGGAGACGACCCTGACATCCATGTGCACGAGCTGCCGCCGTTCAGCGACATCGATATCAACGCGCTCGTGCGCGGGTCGACGGTCATCATGCAAAAATCAATCAAGGAAGGGTTTGGGCTGACCGTGACCGAAGCACTGTGGAAGCGTAAACCGGTCATCGGCGGAGCGGTTGGCGGTATCCGTCTCCAGATTTTGAACGGCGTCACTGGCTTCTTGGTGCACTCACCGGAGGGCGCAGCCAGACGTGTCGTCGAGCTTCTCAATGACGCCGCCCTGCGAAAGACGGTCGGCGACGCGGGTCACGAACACGTCAAGGAGAACTTCCTCACAACGCGACACATCCGCGACTACCTCCTGCTCATGCTGGCGGTGGAACACGCCGGCTCGGACCCGACGGTGCTGACTGCGTAGGCGCTTTATTCTGGGATCACAGAAGACTCTTCGTGATCCGGCACCTACGTCACCAACAGTAGTTTTCCGATGTGAGCACTCGTCTCCATCAAGCGATGCGCCTCCGCAACGTCGGCGAGCGGAAACCGCTGGTGAATGACCGGACGCACGCGCCCCGTTGCGACGAGGGGCCACACCCGTTCTCGGACCGCATCGACGACGGCGCCCTTTTGCTCGACGGTTCTGGCGCGGAGGGTCGAGCCGGTGACGGTGAGACGACGGGACATGAGGGTGGCCAGATTGATGTCTGTCGTGGCCCCACTCATCAGGGCGATTATGACGAGACGTCCGTCAAGATTCAGAAGCTCCATGTTCCGTTGGAGATACGCCTGCCCGACCATGTCCAGGATCACGTCGATACCGCTCAGCCCTACAGCCTGACGGGCCGCCTCGACAAAATCGGTTTCCCGGTAGTTGATGGCTCGACTCGCCCCGAGAGACTCGCAAACGCGACATTTTTCGGCGGAGCCGGCTGTCACCAGCACACGGGACCCAAGCGCCGTCGCCAGTTGGATCGCCATGGTGCCGATCCCACTCGACCCGCCATGCACGAGCAACGTTTCGCCGGCGCGGAGTCGGGCCCGCTCGAACACGTTGGTCCAGACCGTCAGGGCCACCTCAGGCAACGCGGCGGCATCGACGAGACCGATACCATCTGGTATCGGCAAGCACTGGGGTGCAGGAACGGCGCAGTATTCCGCATAGCCGCCGCCCGCCAAGAGCGCGCAGACCGCGTCGCCGACCTGCCACTGGGGTACCGCATCACCAACAGCAGCAACCGTACCCGACACCTCCAACCCCAGCACATCCGACGCGCCTGGTGGGGGCGGATAATTACCACGTCGTTGCATGGTGTCGGCGCGATTGACACCGGCCGCCGCCACACGCACCAACACCTCGCCAGCAGATGGAAACGGTACGGCCCGCTCGCCAATCGAGAGTCCCTCTGGCTCACCCGGGGTCGTGATCTCCACCGTCTTCATACGTTCCGGTATCGCTCCCATAAGCTCCTCTCGCCGGCACCAGTTCGCTCCCGGTTTCGGGACTGTCGACCGGCCCGCGACCGAGCCGCCCGTGGCAAAAGACCCCCGGCATTCGAACCGCGTCCCATGCCCGCTGAGCGGGGTTCCGTCGCGGTCGAAAACGACCGGTGGGCTCCCTCGTCACGCCTTGTCAGCGGAGCGGATCACTGGGCTCAGTGTCACGCAGGATTTTCACCACGGGCTGCTAGCGCCGACGTCCGGGGATTATAATCACCATCATCTATTGTGACGGGTCGTAACGTCCCACGTATTCGGGTGATTGCGCAACCGAGATGCGGCAGGAGTTTGCTCAACAGACGTCACCCATGGATATCAAGGTCACTCAGATCCAACTTTGGCGCACAGAGGTTCCACGCCGCTCTGGTTCACTGGCGACGGCGCTCGAGCCTTTGGCTCATCATGGCGTCGATCTTAAGGTCGTCCGGGTTCGCGCCGCCCCTGGTCGGTCCAAACGCGATGTGGTCGAGGTGTATACCGGCGAAGGTCGTCGAGCCGCCGTTGCGGCGCGAGCGGCCGGGTTTAGCCGGACATCCGCCACCACCTTGTTGTTGCAGGGAGACAACACTCCCGGCTTCGCTTACCAGGTGGCCAACGCGGTTGCGTGGGCCGGTATCGGCATCAGCGACCACGAGGCGGGAGTGGTCGACGATCGGTTCTCGTCAACCCTCACCTTCGAGACCGAAGCGGACGCTCGCAAGGCCGTCACGGTGATCCGCAAGGTAATTCGTACGGGGTCGGATCGTCAGGACGGAGAACACTAGCATGCGTCTGCTCTTGATCGGCTATGGCCGAATGGGTAAAGCGGTTGACGCCTTAAGTAGCTCCTATGAGGCGACCGTGGTGGGACGACTCGACATCGACACCAACCCCGGGGGACGCGGAATCACGGCCGAGCGGGTAGAGAACGTCGATGTCGCCATCGATTTCTCCATACCCGATGCGGTCGCAGAGAACCTGACCCGGCTGGCCAAATACGGGGTGAACGTCGTGATCGGAACAACCGGCTGGACCACACACGAAGCGTCGATGCGTGCGCTCGTGGCAAAGGCCAACGTGGGTGTCGTCGCCGCCGCGAACTTCTCACTCGGAGTGAATCTGTTCCTCGCCCTCGCCGAACGAGCCGCCGAGCTCTTCCAGACCCGGCCCGAGTTCGGGGCCTTTATCCACGAACTCCATCATGCCGCCAAGATCGACGCCCCCTCGGGAACCGCCTTGGCTCTCCAGGACGCCATGACGGGACGGGGGTATCAACACCCGATCGACATGGCGTCAAGTCGTGCGGGTTCGGCGCCCGGCACCCATACGGTCGGTTTTGACGGACCGGTTGAATCACTGACACTCACGCACAGTACGCGTGATCGTGCAACCTTCGCGCGGGGGGCGCTCGAGGCAGCACGGTGGATCCAGGGCCGTCGTGGGTGGTTCACTATGCGTGACGTCCTCGGACTGGACTAAGAACCTAATGACACGGATGTGGACCGGGTGTGGCACGGCGCTCGTGACACCATTTACGCAGACCGGAGAGGTCGATGAGCCACGCGTACAACAGCTCGCGACCAGACAGGTCGACGCCGGGGTCCATTTCCTGGCCCCGTGTGGCACGACAGGGGAAAGTCCGACCCTCTCGGCGACCGAGCAACGACG
>JAYZGM010000362.1:0-11461 GCA_036336225.1 Acidobacteriota bacterium
GCTCACCGATGCCGTCGACACACGCTTGCGCCGCCGCGACATTCTGGCTGTCGATGACGAGGATGCCATCGTCATTCACAAGCCACCCGATGGTGCCACCCTGCCCGTTGAAGATCCCCACGCCCCGTCGAAGGTCTTCGAATGAGGTGACGAGCTGCCCTTGCCGGCCGATAAGCGGGACATCCTTACACACCGCCGCCATCAGCGTCGCGGTCGAGGTCTGGAGAAACTGGCGTCTATTCATCTGGTCAACCTCCCGGTCACGGAGTGGCTTCAGCCCTGGCTTCGAGCTGCGGTTCTAGGTATTGGCGTACAGGAAACGGCTATCTTCTCCCGCCGCACGGTTTGGCACAACTCACGTCAGGCCCCCCGGAGGGCTTGTGACCAATCACGGCGCCGGATCTCGTCAACCCAGATCCGAATATTCGTGTCAAAACCGATGACTCGTACCAGCTCGCCCCGATGTGTGCTGAGCTCCAGGAGGGCGGCCCGGCCGTTCAGGGTGTCACTCTCACCTGATAGCCGGGCATCGACCACCGCGACCGGGGTTTCGACCTGCACCGTCGTCGCCGTGTCCTCTTTTTGTGCATCCACATCGATGCGAATGGTGTGGACCGGCGCGAGGGGCGGGATCGCATCCGCCGGTGTCGGAGTAGAATCAGCCGGCAACGCGCCGGGTGAAGAGTCAACGCACTCCGGGGGAGACGGCATTCGAAAAAGCTAGGCTCGACACGACCGAGTTGGAATCACGCCGCCGTATGGCTCGTACACGTGCGCAATGTCGTGACAATTGAAATCAAATCCCGATTCTCGCGGGGTAGGAGAGATCTCATGTCGGAAAGACCAGGGAACCCGGTCCCACAGGGGCAACGGCAAAGCCGCCGCCGGTTCTTCAAGCTGTTGGCGAGCAGTCCACTTCTGGCGGCCGCCTATCCGACGCTGCCATCGAGCTGGCAGGACGCGATCGCCAAGGAAGCCGCGCGAGGCACCACGGCCGGTCCCCGACCAGCGGGCATCCCCTGCCCTGACTGCGGGGCGGAGATGGTCTTGCCGCCGCAGTCCAACACGCGGCTCTCGGCACAGGAATCTGCCAACCCGTTCCCCCCCGATCGCAACCGCTTCCTGGAGGGACAGCTCGCGGGGCAGGTTATCGAGTCCCCCGAGCAGGCGGTCAACGTGTGGGACATGGAGATGACGACCCACGCAAATAACTTGCCCGAACATTGGGCCTACCTGCACCTCGGTGTCGACGACTTCGAGACCCGGGTGGCGAATCGAGAAGGCTTCAATCGGATCGCGCTGCGTCCCAGACGCCTGGGGCAAGACACGTCCAATCTCGACACCTCGATTGAGCTATTCGGCAAGCGATACGAAAACCCTCTCTTCACGTGCCCGGTTGCGGCGCTCCAGGCCTACCACACGCAGGGCGAGGTCGGGGCCGCCCGGGCCGCCAAGGGCCAGGGCGTGTTTGTCTGCCAGTCGCACAACAGCTCGATGTCGTATGAAGAGATCGCCGAAGGCTACGGCGAGCCCCACTGGTATCAGCTCTACATCCGACCGGAATGGAACCAGGTGACACGCACCCTCGACCGGGTGGAAGCGGCGGGCTGTGAGGTGCTGGTCTGGACGGTCGACCTCCTCGGAGGAAGCAATCGCGAACTCGTGCGACGCGCGGAGGGGATCGAGGGAAAGAGCCCGGCGTTCTGCCAGAGCTGCCACAATCATCGCGAGGGATACCAACGACCCATGTTGCGGAACCTCGAGGCCCCGGCGGGCCCCCGTCCGGCGCAAGACTGGGATTACCTAAAACGCCTCAAGGACTACACGTCGATGAAGGTGCTCGTGAAGGGCATCGTGACGCGCGAAGAGGCCGAGTTGGCGGTTGAGCACGGGGCGGATGGCGTCTTCGTGTCCAACCACGGTGGTCGTGGCGTCAACATGCTCCGCGGGACCATCGATGCGCTCCCCGAGGTCGTCGCGGGAGTCGACGGACGGGTACCCGTGCTCATCGACAGCGGGGTCCGACGGGGGGCGGACATCTTCAAGGCGCTGGCGCTCGGTGCCGACGCCGTGGGGGTTGGTCGCCCGTATGTCTGGGGGCTGGGCGCATTCGGCGAGGAGGGCGTCGACCGGCTGCTCGACATCATCCTGGACGAGTTCCGGATGGTGATGCGACAGACGCGCACGACGGCTATCAATCAGATCGGCCCGGGATTCGTGATGGACGGTCACACGATCATGAACCGGCATAACCGGCTTGGCTTCGGCCTCTGAGCGCTGACCGGGATACCGACGTCGGTATCCGCAGCATGAATGGGTCGATCCATGCAGGCGCCGGTGCCCCCGAGAATCGCCCCACGGTCTGCTCGCGCGTGAGCCGGAGGCACTCTCGTGACGGCCGCGATCAGTGTCCTCGTCAGCGTGTCGGGTAGCTTGATGGCGAGGCCATTCCTGGAGAGTCTGCTCCAGCCACCCGTGGCTCTGGACACCAGTGTCGCGATTCGTGTTCACAATCACGAAGGGAGAGAAGACGCACCGGACGAGGATCACCAGTTCAGTCTCCGGTCGTGCCGCTCACCGGTCACGCTGTGGCGTTGCCGAGAGTCTCGGTTGCATGCGAGACCGTTGAGCGTTGAGACATCATCTTCAGGCGCCCTCCCCCGGCGACCGACTACTTAGCGTCCAACGCAAACGTGTAGACGACGTTTCCGACCGTCATCGTGACGTGTTGCTCACCATTCACGGCATAGGTCATGGGTGACGCATTGACGGGCCCCCCCAGCGTGAGGTGCCACAGCGAGTCTCCGGTTACGGCATCCAGCGCAAAGAGGTTGCCGTCGACATCGGCGCTGAAGACGAGGTCCCCAGCCGTGGCGAGAACCCCGGCGCGACTACGCGGGGTAATGGGAAATTCCCACCGCAGATCGCCGGTCTCCGGGTCCAACGCGCGGATCGCACTCCGATAGTTCTCGATCGGCAGCGGGGTCTGCTGACCACCACCGGTGAACCGGTCGCCAGCACTGTAATTCTCGTCTCGGATATAGAACTCCGCTTCGCCGTCGAACGCGTTGACGTAGAACAGACCGGTTCGCGGGCTGTAGGCGGGTGACCACCAGTTCGTGCCCCCTCCAGCCATCGGGGAAACCAAGGTGCCCTCCCGGCTTGGCAACATCCCGGGGCGTCTGATCGGTCGGCCGTTCGAATCCAGTCCCTCCGCCCAGGTTTGACGGGCGAACTCCTTTCCCACCAGGAATTCGCCCGTCTCTCGATCGAGTGTGTAGTAGAACCCGTTGCGATTGGCCCAAAGCATCGTCTTGCGCGGGTCACCCTGAAACTCGATGTCGGCCAACACTGGGATCTGTATCGCGTCCCAGTCGTGCACATCGTGCGGCGTGAACTGGAAATACCAGGACATCGCGCCCGTGTCGCCATCGAGCGCCAGCACGGAGTCAGCGTAGAGGTTGTCACCTCCTCGAATCTCACCGTTGTAGTCGGGACCTGGATTACCGGTGCCCCAATACACCAGATTGAGTTCAGGGTCGTACGAGCCGGTAATCCAGGTCGGCGACCCACCTGTTCGCCATGAGTCCCCAGCCCAGGTCAGGTTGTCCGGATGGTCAGGTCCTGGAATGGTGTAGGTCCGCCACACACGGCCGCCGGTGTCGGGGTCGTAGGCATCCAGGAAACCACGGATACCAAACTCGCCACCGGCGATCCCGGTGACGATCTTGTCCTTCACGATAAGAGGGGCGGCGGTCTTGCTGTAACCGGAGCGGTAGTCGGCCACCTCGGTGCTCCAGAGGAGGTTGCCCGACCGGGCGTCGATGGCGACCAACCGTGCGTCGAGCGTGCTCATATAGAGCGTCTCATCCAGTATGGCGACACCACGGTTATTGCGGCCACAGCAGATACGGAGATCGTCAGGCAGAGGGTGGTCATAGCGCCAAAACGGACGACCCGTGGCGGCGTCCACCGCCACGACGTTGCTCGGCGATTCGGTGATGAACATCACCCCGTCGACGACAAGCGGCGTCGTTTCAGCCCGGTCAAGCTGACGGATCTGATAGGTCCATCGGAGATCCCGCACGCCCCCATTAACGCTGTGGATTTGGTCCAGCCGGCTAAACCGCTTGCTGTCCAGCGTGCCGTTGTACATCAGCCAGTTGTGGGGTTCGTCGTTTGCATTGACGAGCCGCTCCCATGTGACCGGCGCAAACGTCGGGGTGCCCTCGCTAGATTCTTGGGCGGTCACGGGGAACACGACGGTACACAGAATCGTGAGAGCGAAGAGCCGTTTCATGATCGTTCCCCTCGACTGTTGAAGCGATGGCGTGTTACGCCCTGCAGTGTAGCGCACCAGTTCTGCGATGAGGCTCCTTTCCCACCCAGACGTCTTCTCGAACCGCGCCCCAGTGTCGCGTCTGACGGCCATCTCACGAGTGTCACGCCAGAGCCACGCGTCGTGCGGACGTAGAGTGAGCCACGAGTGGCACAATCGCGACGGCCCGGCAGCGCAACGACCGGGCGGGCGCTGGGTGGTCTCAGCTAGCAGCCGTGGCATCGCTCCGGCGGGCAAGATGTGAGAAGGAAGCACACAGACGATTTGTGACCGACAACGGACGGCGGCGAACAATTTTTTAGACTTCAGCACGTCTGCGACGTCATCTATAACGTAACCTGAGATTCGCTGTCCGCGCGCTGCTCAAGCCCCCGCCGTGACAACCGTCGCCGTCGTGTCGCTCGGGGATTGGTATACGAACTTCCCTGACAGGACGCTTCGTTGTGTATATCGATCTACTACGTGTTAATATTAGGTATAATATCGTAATAGTTTTGATTTAGGTCATCGTGTCCGCTTCTGAACAAGCCGAACGACTCCGAGCTGCCGGTCTGAAAGCCACCAGCCCCCGCGTGGCGATCCTGGACGCCGTCGAACGAAACTGCAACCATCCAGGCGCTGAAGATATCTATCGGGAGCTGGCAGAGAGCCACCCGTCACTTTCGCTCTCGACCGTCTATGGCACCTTGAGCGCGTTCGTGAAGGCGGGACTGGTTCGAAAGCTGTCTGAGGTGGACGGCCGGTTGCGCGTCGACGGAACGAAGCCTCCGCACGACCACGCCATCTGTCGCATGTGTGCGGCCATCTTCGACGTCG
This sequence comes from Acidobacteriota bacterium, assembly GCA_036336225.1. Classification (GTDB taxonomy): domain Bacteria; phylum Acidobacteriota; class Vicinamibacteria; order Vicinamibacterales; family UBA8438; genus JAJEEA01. Next base: position 5,156 of record JAYZGM010000362.1, read on the forward strand.
AGCCCAATATACACACGACTCCTCCGCCACCGTCGGAGTTGCCTGGCGGCCTCGCCGTGCTCGAGGTGCGTGTCGAGTACGACGTGGTCTGCGCGACATGTAAGCCGACATCACGCTGACCTACGGACGTCTCTCGCCTCATGCTTATTCGGTCTGCATGCTTCGCGGGATTCATCGTTGTTCAAAGTCACTCGAGGAAAAACGTCGTACACGATTGGAGAGAACATGGCGAGCGAGAGCAAGTGTCCGGTGCTGGGGGGAACTCACAGACATTCGGCGACTGGGACCACGTCGAACCAGCACTGGTGGCCGAATCATTTGAACCTGAGGATGCTCCACCAGAACTCCTCCCTCTCGGATCCGTTGGGTAAAGCGTTCAACTACGCCGAGGAGTTCAAGACCCTCGATCTGGATGCCCTAAGAAGAGACATCGACGCGTTGATGACGACGTCGCAAGACTGGTGGCCGGCTGACTATGGGCATTATGGGCCGCTCTTCATCCGGATGGCGTGGCACAGCGCGGGCACGTATCGCATTGACGACGGCCGCGGCGGCGCGGCCTCCGGCACGATGCGCTTCGCCCCCCTGAACAGCTGGCCCGACAACGGGAACCTCGATAAGGCACGCCGGTTGCTCTGGCCAATTAAACAGAAGTACGGCCGGAAGATCTCATGGGCCGACCTGATGATCTTCACCGGCAACTGTGCCCTGGAGTCGATGGGATTCAAGACGTTCGGTTTTGCCGGTGGCCGCGAGGACGTCTGGGAGCCTGAAGAGGACATTTACTGGGGGCCTGAAACCACGTGGCTTGCCGACGAGCGCTACAGCGGCGACAGGGACCTCGAGTATCCTCTCGGCGCCGTCCAGATGGGCCTGATCTACGTGAATCCTGAGGGCCCCAACGGGGACCCGAATGCGCTTGCCGCGGCCAGGGACATCCGGGAGACGTTCCGCCGCATGGCGATGAACGACGAGGAGACGGTTGCGCTCATTGCCGGCGGACACACATTTGGCAAAACCCATGGCGCTGCCGATGCAGACCAGTATGTCGGTCCCGCCCCGGAAGGGGCCAGCCTGGAGGAGCAAGGCCTGGGCTGGAAGAACAGCTTTGGCCGCGGCAAAGCCGGCGACACGATCACCAGTGGCCTGGAAGGGGCATGGACGGCCACCCCGGCGACGTGGGACAACAGCTATTTCGAGACCCTGTTCGGCTACGAGTGGGATCTGACGAAGAGCCCGGCCGGTGCGTATCAGTGGGTTCCGACCGATCCCGCCGCGAGGAACACCGTGCCGGATGCGCACGATCCGTCAAAGACGCACGCCCCCGTCATGCTCACGACGGACCTCGCACTGAGGATGGACCCGATCTATGCGCCGATCTCCAAGCGCTTCCTCGAGCACCCGGAAGAGTTCGCAGACGCCTTCTCCAGAGCATGGTACAAGCTGACCCACCGCGACATGGGGCCCCGCACGCGGTGTCTCGGCCCGTTGGTACCGGCCGAGCCGCAGTTGTGGCAAGATCCCGTCCCCGATGTCACGCACGAGTTGATTGGGGAGCAGGACATCGCTGACCTCAAGAGCACGATCCTCGCATCGGGGTTGTCCGTTTCTCAACTCGTCTCGACCGCCTGGGCGTCGGCAGCGACGTTCCGTGGCACCGACAAACGCGGTGGGGCAAATGGGGCGCGTATTCGCCTCGCGCCACAGAAGGACTGGGAAGTGAACAACCCGGCGGAGCTTGCGACGATATTGCGGGTCCTGGAGGAGATCCAGACGGCATTCAACGGCGCGCAGTCCGACGGGAAGGCGGTCTCGCTCGCAGACATCATCGTCCTTGGCGGGAGCGCCGCCGTCGAACACGCTGCGAAGAACGCCGGGCACGATGTGCAGGTCCCCTTCTCACCGGGGCGCACGGACACATCGCCAGCGCACACCGACGTGGAGTCGTTTGCCGTGCTCGAACCCACCGCTGACGGGTTTCGCAACTACCTCGGCGCAAGCAATCGAAGGAGGGCGGAGGAGCTGCTGGTGGACCGGGCTCACCTGTTGACGCTGACGGCTCCAGAGATGACGGTGCTCGTCGGCGGCCTGCGCGTTCTGAACGGCAACGTCGGGCAATCCGAGCTTGGCGTCTTCACCACACGCCCCGAGGTGTTGACCAACGACTTCTTGGTGAACCTGCTCGACATGAACACAACGTGGCAGGCATCCTCCACATTCGAGCACGTATTCGAGGGACGCGATCAAAGGACGGGCGAACTCAAGTGGACCGGCACCGCCGTCGATCTCGTTTTTGGTTCGAACTCCCAGCTGAGAGCGATCGCAGAAGCCTATGCCTGTGACGACTCGCAGCAGGCGTTTGTGCGTGACTTTGTGGCCGCGTGGAACAAGGTGATGAATCTTGATCGCTTTGACCGTGCGTGATCGCAACAGGGTGACGCACTGGAGAAACAGCCCTGACCGTGTCCAGACATCGGCAGACCATCTTGGTGGTACTGGTCCTGTTGGCCACCACCGCGCTCGTTGTGAGCGGTCGCGGCGTGCGCTCGCGACTCGGCGAGCTCGAGCGCCGAGTCGTGACCGAGCTGGGTGCGCGCGGTCTGGCCATGAGCGTCGCGCCTCGACTGGGCATCACAGTGACGGGGGGCGTGCGTCTACGCGGACTTGAGGGGGAATGGCGCGCCTCCTGGGGAACCGCACGACTCGTGTTGGAAGAGGTGCGTCTTGGGACACGAGGCCCCAGCACACCCATACTTGGAGCCGATGTCGACGAACTGCACGTCAACGGAGGACACCTGACGATCACACTCCATGACGGGCGGATCGAGAGCGGCGCCCCTAAGGAACGGGCCGCGGTCGAGAGACCGTCCGATGGCGATAAGACGGAGACGCCGCCCGGTGCCCCCCAGGGGGAGACTGATGCTCCCGCGGCAGGCGGCACACGGTTGAGTCTTGGCCTCCTTTCGATGAATAACTCCACGCTTCGGGTTATCGGGACCGGAAGCGAAGATCTGCTCGCGACGGGGCTCGAGCTCGAGCTGGATGGTCTGGCGTGGGGTGGATCTACCGCCGACGGGATCGGGCTCTCGTGGGACCACGGGCATTACCGGGCACAGCACATCCAGACGGGTGCACGGGAGTGGTCCCAATCTCTCACGGGTGACATCCGTTTCGACCCGGCCAGAGGCCGACTGGAGCTGACACGCGCTGGCGACACCCAGAGCGGGACGCCGTCGGTCACAGTCGGGTTCGCAACCGAAGGCGCCGACATCCTTTACGACCTTGCGCTCGACGACGCCTCGTTTGACGTCGGGGGCTGGCTTGGGGCCGAACCAGCGAGTGATAACACCGAGCCAGCCGACGACGGGCCCGTCTTTTCCCTCCTGCCACGTCCGAGCGGAATGGACGTGGTTGCCGGAGGAACTGAGGCGCCTGTGAATGGACGCTTCGGCCCGGGCCGCATCCGTTTTAGTGGCTCCAGCACTGCGCCGTCCGTCGCCGGTCTGAATGGGGGCGGAACGGTGAGCGTCGCGACGGGAACGATGGGCGCCATGCCGCTCTCACGCGAAATCGAGAGCCGAATCGTTAGCCTGCCACTGGTCGGCCGCCCCTATGAGACGGTCAACGTCGGATTCTCGATCAGCGATGGCGTCGTGGCGATCCGCCCGTTCGCGGTGATGGTCGAGGGCGGATCGCTCTGTGTAGAAGGAACCGTGGAACTGGCGTCCGGTCAGCTCAATTTGGCGACGCGTCTCCGATTCGCGCGTGACCTGTTCTCCGCCACCGGTCGCACGGGGTCGGCGTTGACGGCGTTGACCGACGCAGACGGCGTGACGGTGGTGCCGCTTCGGATGCAGGGCACGTGGGCTGACCCCGAGATCGAGATCGGCCTCGAAGCGGACGAGATCACGGCCCTATTCGAGACTGGCGACGACGAGCGACGGTCGAGGCTCCTGTTCCAAACATTTCCCAGCTGCCCCAGCACCTGAGTCGAATGCCTGTCCCTTATTGAACGCAGTCACTGCCGAAGCCGTTTCTTGTCCGCGTCAGCTCGCGTTATCTGGGCGTTGGTCTCGGCCTGCACGAGTTGCCGGATCTCACGGTGGCGTGCATCGTGTGCGTAGACGGCAATGTCGTGACAAGAATCCACGGATTGCGAACGACGATCCTGACGGCGTGCGACCGGAAGAACCTCAGAGCACGCCCTGCCGCCAGCAGAGCGTCATGAACGCGGTGCTCATGGCATGCCCCGGCAACCGTGCCTTACGTGCTTTGCGCTGAGGCCCCTGAGCGCGACGCGGGCACCGAGCAACAGGAAATCAAAATGGGTTTTTGTTTCGATAAATGCTATTCTATTGACTCTACAGTGGCTGGGGCACCTCCCGGCTTGCGGCGCAACAGCAGGATCTCCTACCAAATAGATCGCGCCGCTCACACGTTTACCCTTGCCTGCGTCTGTTGTGTAGGGAGGCAGCATGGGGTCCATGTGCGACGATTCCGCACCGACCCTCGGAGTTTCAGTGTGTCCGATTTTTCCAACTTCAAACTCGGTCGGTCAATCCAGCGAGGCATCGAAGCTGCCGCGTTTGTCGAGCCGAGGCCCATCCAGACCCAGACCATCCCTGCGGCGCTCGCCGGGCGCGACATTCTCGGTCTTGCCCACACGGGCACCGGCAAGACTGCCGCCTTCGCGTTGCCCCTGCTGGAGCGCCTGCTCGCGGCGCGCCGTCCGGGACTGCGGGGTTTGGTCGTGGCGCCCACGCGGGAACTCGTGCGACAGATCAGCGAGGAGATCTGCACACTGGCGCGGTTCACGACCATCGAGGTGGCCTCGATATTCGGCGGGGTCTCACAGCACCGACAGATCCAGGCGCTGCGGAAGAAGCCGCAGGTCGTAGTTGCCTGCCCAGGCCGACTCCTCGATTTGATGCAACAGCAGGCGCTGCACTTGAGTCAGGTCGAGATGCTCGTGCTGGACGAGGCGGACCACATGTTCGATATGGGGTTCCTCCCCGACCTTCGGCGCATCTTGGCCGCGTTACCCGCCCAGCGCCAAAACCTACTGTTTTCCGCAACGATGCCACGCGAGATCCGTAGATTGGCGGACGACTTGCTCAACGATCCGACGGTTGTCGATCTGGCGCAGTCGCGACCGGTGGCGACGGTGGCGCATGCGCTCTACCCGGTCGAGGAGACTCACAAGTTCGGGCTTCTGGAGCACGTGCTCGCCAGCCAGAGAGTTAAATACGCGATCGTGTTCACCCGAACCAAGCATCGTGCAAAGCGACTCGCACAGCAACTCGACCGCTCCGGTCATCGCGCCGTCGCGCTCCAAGGCAACATGTCTCAGCCTCAGCGGGAGCGAGCCATGCAGGGCTTCCGCAAACACGATTTCGACATCCTCGTGGCGACCGATATCGCTGCACGAGGCATCGACGTCGCGTGTGTCTCGCATGTGGTGAACTTCGACATGCCTGGCACCATCGATGCCTATACGCACCGGATCGGTCGAACAGGTCGGTCCGAGCGGCAAGGCACGGCCTATACATTCGTGACCGCCGCCGACCAGTCGCTCGTTCGCGCCGTCGAGCGCCGACTCGGATCATCGATTCCGGTCGAGCGGTGGAGCGCACCGCGGCGACGCGCGACCCCGGAACGGAGCGATGCGAACCCGACCTACCCACGCGCGCCCCGTCGTCACCGACGCCATGCTCAGCCTCGAAATCGCGGAACCGGCAGCCCGGCCGGCGCAGCCCGAGGGCCGCGCCGGCAGGCATGACCGCGTTCGAAGCATCGGCGCCATTGCCCGCTGATGGCCCCATGCATGGTCCGCTCTGAGCCAGACGGGGCCTAATGCCTGCGGACCACCGGTCCGGACACTTTCCCCCCCTGGCGTCCGGCGTGCGTTTCGAACCCTGGGTGACCGCCGGTTTTCCGATCGCGGTGAACGTCGTTTGTTGCTCGAACGCACGACGGTGGCACCCCATTAGGACGAGCCACGACGCCCGGACAGTGCCTAGTTATGTCAAGGCCAGATCGCCCAAGCGGTCAGGTGGTGGAGGACCAATAACTCATTCCGGACGCCACGCTGAGCATGACCTGCAGAACGTCCCGTTGCTCGACGATCGAATAGGCACGGCTACCGCGACGCCGAGTCGTGCTGGTAGGTGTACCTGGCGCCGCCCTTGACTTGACGCCACCCGATGGCGGTCAGCTTCGCTTCAAGTTGTTGCCGGAGCTGTTTGCGGTTTTCCACGACGGTCCGCCTCGGACCGTCGCTCGGAATGAGCACACCGATGATGATCC
>JAYZGM010000363.1:0-11867 GCA_036336225.1 Acidobacteriota bacterium
CCGGTTCCCAGCAGTGCGATGACTTTCAGGGGGACCACCTGGTCTCCGACCGGGATCCCGAAGCTGTCGACGTAGTACTTGGCGGTTTGAATTAGCTGCTCAATGGTCTCCATGCGCCACTCCGATGTGCATGTCGATGCACGGCATCACGCGCACGCCCCTTCGCATCTTGTGACGGACTACAGTGACACCATCGTATAAATGATGATGACTCCGATGGCGACGGGACAAATCCAGCGAATGAGCACACTCCATTTCTCCCGCCCAGGAAACCGCTGGCCATGTTGCTCGACCTCCGTAGCCGCGCGGTCCGTGCGCCAGACCCACCCCACGAAGATGGCCATAAACAGCCCGCCGATGGGAAGCGCAAAGTTGTTCCAGATTGTGGCCATCAGTGTGAGGAAATCGATCCCAAGCCCGGGGAGATTCCCGAGGAATCCGACCGCGCCGTTTCCGAGGGCGGACGGAACGGCGAGGAGGAACACCCCGGTTGTGACCACCGCCACCGCGGAAGGACGAGGCCAGCCGTGCGTGTCGATGACATGCGCCACCGGAACTTCGAGCAGTGAGATTGTTGAGGTCAGCGCGGCCATCGTCAGCAGGATAAAAAAGAGGGCGCCAAATAGCTGTCCACCTGGAAGCTCGGCAAACAGCCGCGGGAGGACGGCGAAGATGAGGCCGGGACCGCTGGCATTGGGGTCGAAGCCCTCGATGGAGAACCCGGACGGAAAGATGATGAATCCCGCCAGCAAGGCCATTCCGGTGTCGAGCAAGACCACCCATCCGGCGGCGGTGATGAGGTTCTCGCGCTTGCTGAGATAGCTTCCATAGGTGAGCATCGCTCCCATTCCGAGACTCAGCGAGAAGAAGGCCTGTCCGAGCGCCGCATTGAGGACGGCAGGGTCCAGGATCCGAGAAAAGTCGGGTCGAAGATAATAGCTCAGCCCTTCGCTGGCACCAGGGAGCGTGACGGCTCGCATGGCAAGAATGAGCAAGAGCCCGATTAAGGCCGGCATTAATAGTTTGGTGGCACGCTCGATACCCGACCGCACACCACCAATGAGCACCGCCGCCGTCGTGCCGAGGATGACGGCCGTCAGCCCGACGCTGAGGGCCCCGTTCGCGGTGAACTGTCCGAAAAAGGCGCCAATCGCCTCGGCATCTCCGGTCACGGCACCGGTGCCGGCAAACCAGATATACGCCAGCGACCAGCCGGCAATCACCGAGTAGAACGAGAGGATGCCAGCGCCGGCAAGGACCCCCAAGACACCCACGAGCCACCATCGACTATGTGGCCGCAGGACCTTGAACGACCCGACCGGGTCGAGCTGGGCAGCGCGTCCCACGATGAGCTCTGCGACCATAATCGGGAGACAGATCAGCAGCACGCACAGGAGATAGACGAGAACGAATACCGCGCCACCGCCTTGACCCACTTGGGTGGGAAATCCCCAGATGTTGCCAAGCCCGACCGCGGACCCGGCGGCGGCCAGGATGAAACCGGTTTTTGAGCTCCACGCCCCACGTGTGTTCGTCGACGCCATTCGTGTCTCCCCCTGACCAGAATGGGATTGCCCGATCAGACGGCTGAGCCGTCCTCGCCATCGGTTTGCCCGCCTAGCCCCGTCGTTCCATCTTCCCGGGCCACGCGGGTTCCGTCCCCGTGTCCGCCGAAGTCTACAGGATTCGCGTCGACGAGAGTCAGACCATTGGTCAACCCTGCTAACATCTCCCGTTTACCCTCCGTGCGAACCAGTCACTTGGAGAACGGATGAACGGGAGCGAAACGACCGAAGCCACGCGACTCGACGGCAGGGTGGCTGCCGATGCGATCCGGACGGCACTGGTGCCTCGGGTTGACGCGTTCACGACCAGATCTGGTCGTGCCCCTGGATTGGGAATCCTGCTGGCGGGTGATGATGGCGGCTCTGAGATCTATGTTCGTAACAAAGTGAAGGCGTGTCAGGAGATCGGGGTTGATGCCGGCCTTCGTCGTCTTCCCGTCGAGGCGTCCCTCGGTGACGTCATGTCGATAGTGGCGCAGTTCAATGCCGATGAGACGGTGGACGGCGTGCTGGTGCAATCGCCACTCCCGAAAGGGATGGGAGCAGATGCTGAGCAACAGGTCTTCGACGCGATCGATCCGACCAAAGACGTCGATGGGTTCAACCCGGTCAACGTGGGTCGATTGTGGCAGCACCGTCCGGCGTTGGCCCCGGGGACGCCCTCGGGGGTGATGGAGCTACTCGACCGTGCAGACATTTCGATCGAAGGGCGCCAGGCGGTCATCATTGGACGCAGCGACATCGTCGGTAAACCGATGGCCGCCTTGCTGCTGCATCGAAACGCCACCGTGACCGTCTGTCATTCAAGGACGAAAGACCTCCCGGCGGTCGCGTCTGGGGCCGATATTCTCGTGGCGGCGATAGGTCGCCCGGGCTTTGTCACGACCGATTTTGTCAAGCCGGGCGCGACGGTGATCGACGTTGGGACCACACGGGTCACCGACCGGAAACGTGTGGAGACGCTTTTTGGACCCGCGTCACCGCGTCTGGAGGTGTTGACGCGCCGGGGCGCCACGGTCGTTGGTGACGTGCACCCGGACGTGAGCCGTGTGGCCGGGGCACTGACCCCGGTTCCGGGCGGGGTCGGCCCCCTCACGATCGCGATGCTGCTCTCGAACACGGTCCGCGCGGCGGAGCTGCGTCAGTACGCCTGATACACCATCGTGGGTTAGGGGCGCCACGCGGTGGCGAGAGCGCGTGGCGCTGGGCGACCGGAAACGGTGCGGTCAGCCCTGGGCGCCGGTGGCGGTCGAGGCGTCGCGGAACTCGCGGTAGATCGCGTCCGCTCGCGTATCGGTGTCCGCATAGGCTCCATCGGTCCAAATAACGTGGTCAGCACGACGCGTCTTTTCTGCCGTGGGAAGTTGCGCCGCAATTCGTCGCTCGGCTTCTTCGAGACTGAACCCCCGGGCCACTACGCGGTCACGCTGTACTTGGTGCTGACACGCGGTCGTGATCACCCGGTCGTAGACCTCGGACCGTGGGGTTTCAAAAAACAACGGGATAGCGACGAGACCGAATCGGTGGTCTGGCTGGTCTTCCAGCGCGTCAAACCATCGCGTAATCGCGAGCCGGACGTGAGGGTGCACGATGGCGTTCAGCGTGGCGCGCGTCTGGTCATCGGCGAACACCCGTTCGCCCAAACGTCGCCGATCAATCGTCCCATCGTGCTCGAACATCTCCTCGCCGAGCTCCACACGAAGGGCGGGCCAGGCGTCGCCCTCAGGGGCCATAGCGGCGTGAGCCAGGGCGTCGGCGTCGATGGTGGGGACACCATGCCCCGCGAACCGTGCGAGCACATAGCTCTTCCCGGTCGCAATCCCTCCGGTGAGCACGACCCGTCGTACTCTGGACATGGGTCAGTCGGTCTGCTCTTCGCTGTCTTCCGCCGGTGTTATACGTTCCTCGATAAAGGTGTTCCACTCGTGACATTGCGGGCATTGCCACAGTAGCTCCGTGCTGCGATAGTGACATCGCATGCAAACATGTGGGTCGAGATAGAACACGGCGTCTCGGGTAAGCTCCATATACCGTCGGACGCGGTCCTCGTTGAAGGCCAGGGCCGCAAGGGCTTGCCACACCACCTGATGAATCGCCAGCGCGTGCGGATTGTGCACCAACGACTCGAACAGGAGGTCGAGAGCTTCCGACGGCCGGTCGCGATTGGCGAGATGCCGCCCCAACGCCAACCGGGCTCGCCAGTCCTGGGGGTTGGTCTCGATCAGCCGGCGACACAGGGCGGGAAACCGATGCGCATCGCCTTGTTCACGGGACACCGTCTCGACGCGGTTGAGTATGAGAGAAGCCCGTTCGGGGGCAATTTGTGGGACCTGCTCCCAGGTCGACAGAGCATCATTGACCCGCCCATCTCGTCGTTGCAGGTCACCAAGATTGAGATAGGCTGGCACGGCGCCGTCGTCGAGCGCGATCGCCGATTCGAATCTCGATGCGGCTGCCGCGTTGTCCGCATTTGCCAGGGCGTGGAGCCCAAGCTGGTTCTCGAGAAACGCGAGGATCGCTTGGTGCTTCGGTCGCTGCGCCGGGTCGGCGAGCGCGGCCAGTCGTTGCCGAATGGCATAGGCGTCCTCCCATTGTTGTTGGTCTTCGTGGAGCTTCTCCAGGTTGAGAAGCGCGTAGTGGTTCGTGCTATCAAACCGCAGCACCTCTGTGAAGGCCTCGAGCGCGCGGTCGACAAACCCCCCGCGTCTGAAATCGAGTCCGAGACAAAGCAGCACGTAGGCTTGCTCGAGCTTGGTTAGCTTGGGGCGTTGCAGGAGTTGTTGATGAACCTGGATCGCACGGGTGACGTGCCCCTTCTCGCGATACAAATTTCCCAGAATAATATGAATCTCGAGCGCGTCGGCGTCGATGCCAGCCGCGGTGGTGAGCTCCTCGATCGCGAGGTCGAGCTGATTTGAGACCAGGAAGTTCAATCCGAGGATGTAGTGGGGGGATTCCCGCGCCTTACGCCGGTCGATCCACCGACCCTCTCGCAGCTTGTATCGTTCCCACGCCTTGCCGCCCGCGAGCCCGATGAGCAACGCGAGCAATACCGCCAACAGCACCAGAGAGTCGTTCATCAGAACAGCTCGGTCGGCCACAGGTCGTGCAGATGCACGACGCCACGGGGGTTATGTTGCTCGTCGACGACGACGAGTGCCGTGATGTGATGAGTCTCCATCAATGACAACGCCTGCGCCGCCAGCGCGGACCCGCGGACCGTGTGGGGCGTGACCGACATGACGTTCCCCGCGGTCTGTCCCGATAAGGGGGTGTCCTCCAACAGACACCGTCGGAGATCCCCATCGGTGATGATCCCCTCCAGTCGTCCTGACGGACCGAGCACGCAGGTCATACCCAGACGCTTTGCCGTCATCTCACGGACCACGTCTGGCATCGGGGTTTCTGTGTGCACCACCGGCAGCTCCGGATCGGTATGCATCAGACGGTCTACTTGGAGGAGCCGTTTCCCCAGCCGACCACCAGGATGCAGGTTCGCGAAGTCATTCTCCCCGAAGCCTTTCTTGACGAGCAGCGTCATCGCCAGGGCGTCGCCCAGCGCCAGCGAGGCCGTCGTGCTCGCGGTGGGTGCGAGATTCAACGGACAGGCCTCGAATCGCACCTGACAGTCGAGCGTGACGTCGGCGGCTCGGGCCAACGTCGATTCGGGTGCTCCCGTCAGCGCAATGACCTGAGCCCCGACGCGTGAGATTGTCTCGAGCAACCGGAGAATCTCGTTGGTCTCCCCGCTATGAGACAAGACGAGGACGACGTCGTCGCCTCGGACGACTCCAAGGTCACCGTGCACGGCTTCGGCTGGATGGAGAAAAAATGCCGATGTTCCCGTGCTCGCCAACGTGGCGGCGATTTTTCGGCTGATGATCCCCGACTTGCCCATTCCGGTGGCGATGACCCGTCCCGCGCAACGGTCGAGCCGGTCGACGGCAGCTTCGAACCGTTGGTCGAGCCGGTCGACCAGCGCGACGATCGCGGCCGCTTCGGTCTCGAGCACTTGCCGAGCGAGCCCCAAGTCGATGCCCGTGGCAGAGGCGGAGCGGCGGAGAGTGGTCATGTCGTCGGCTTGACGGCGGTTTCGATACGGCGGAGTCGTTCGAGAAGCGGCTCGAGTCGGTCGAGTCTAAGGGCGTTCTGGGCGTCGCTCTTTGCCTGGGAAGGTTCCTCATGGATCTCGAGGAACAGGGCGTCCACTCCGGCCGCGATCCCGGCCGAGGCAAGCGGCTCGATATACTCCGCCTCACCGGCCGTGACCCCATTGCCGCCACCCGGCAACTGCAGACTGTGCGTGACGTCAAACACGACCGGTTTTCCCAGTGCGCGCAGTCGAGGGAAGCTCCGGAAGTCAACCACGAGATTGTGGTACCCGAAGCTCACGCCGCGTTCGGTGACAAGCACGTCTTGGTTCCCCGTGTCGGTGATCTTGTCGATGGCGTGTCGCATATCACCGGGTGCCAGGAACTGTCCTTTCTTGAGATTGACGACGCGACCGGTTCGGGCGGCGGCGGTAATCAGGTCGGTCTGGCGCGAGAGGAAGGCGGGAATCTGAAGGATGTCTGTGACCCGCGCCACGTCCTCGACGTGTCCGGTCTCGTGCACGTCGGTCAACACCGGGAGCTCAAGGGTATCCCGGACGACCTTGAGAGTCTGGAGACCGGACTCCAACCCTGGGCCCCGAAACGACCGTCCTGACGTGCGATTGGCCTTGTCAAATGAGGCCTTGAACACATACGGGATCCCAAGCCGGCGGCTGATGGTGGCGATGGTGCGACCGAGCGACACGGCGTGGGTCTCGCTTTCGATGACACACGGTCCGGCGATCAGGACAAAGGGGGCGCCGCCGCCAAACGTCACATCGCCGACTCGTACGATATTCACTCCACCATTATAGATTTCCCGTGGAACAACCAGTCTTCGGCGGGTCCTAACTGACCGCGGTGGCGGTCGCTGCGCGGGTGGCGACCATGTGTTCATAGCTGGCCCGCACGAAATCGGAAAAGAGGGGATGCGGACGAAGCGGCTTGGAGCGAAATTCCGGATGGAACTGCACCGCCACGAACCAGGGATGCTCAGGGAGTTCGATTGCCTCGACAAATTTTCCGTCGGGTGACTGCCCGGAAATCAGCAGCCCGTGGTCCGTGAGCCTAGACTCATACGCCCGATTGAACTCGTACCGATGCCGGTGCCGCTCCTCGACCTGTCTGGTGCCATAGATCTCTTGCGCGCGGGACTCTGCGACGAGCTCGCACGGGTATTTCCCCAGGCGCATCGTGCCGCCGAGCTCGTCGACCCCAAGGAGGTCTCGGAGCTTGTAGATGATCTTGTGACGGGCGTTGGTGTCACACTCGGTGGAGTCAGCCCCCTCGAGCCCGCAGACGTGGCGGGCGAACTCGACCGCAGCCCATTGAAACCCGTAGCAGATCCCGAAATAGGGGATGCGCCGCTCGCGAGCCACTCGCGCCGCCTCCATCATGCCGCGACTGCCGCGGTCGCCAAACCCTCCCGGGACGAGGATGCCATCGGCGTCGTCGAGTAGTCGTGGCCCCTCGTCTGTCTCAAGCGCCTCCGCCTCCACCCACTCGATGTCGATGGCGAGGCGATGACGAAAGCCCCCGTGATAGAGCGCTTCGTTGAGGCTCTTGTAGGAATCCTCATACCCGACGTATTTCCCAACGATGTGAATACGGAGCCGATCGGCGGGATGATGGACGCCGTCGATCAGCGATTGCCACTCGTGCATCGTGCGTTCCGAGTCCGGTAGCTGCAGACGCGTCAGAATGTGCCGGTCTAGGCCTTCGTCCCCAAGCACCAGGGGGACTTCATAGATGCTTGACACATCCTTGGCCGTGATCACGGCCTCCTCGTCAACATCGCAGAACAGGGCGATCTTGCGTCGGATGTCGGCGGGGAGAAACCGATCGGTGCGGCACAAGAGGATGTCTGGTTGAATCCCAATCGAGCGCAGGTCCCGTACGCTGTGCTGGGTCGGTTTGGTCTTGAGCTCCCCGGCGGCGCCGATAAACGGCACCAGGGTCAGGTGCACATACAGCGTATTCTTCCGGCCCACGTCTTGCCGAAATTGTCGAATGGCTTCGAGAAACGGCTGACTCTCGATGTCACCCACCGTGCCTCCCACCTCGACGAGCACGATGTCCACGCCGGTCGCCACGGCACGGATGCAAGCTTTGATCTCGTTGGTGATGTGGGGGATGACCTGGACCGTGGCACCGAGGTAGTCCCCGCGCCGCTCCTTCAAAATCACCGACTGATAGATCTTTCCCGTTGTCCAATTGTGGTTCTTGGTCGTCAGGGTGTTTGTGAACCGCTCGTAATGTCCAAGATCGAGGTCGGTCTCGGCGCCATCATCGGTGACATACACCTCGCCATGTTGATAGGGGCTCATGGTGCCCGGGTCCACATTAACGTAGGGGTCGAGTGTTTGGAGGGTGACGCGATACCCGTGTCCTTCCAACAAACACCCGATCGACGCGGCGGCGAGTCCCTTCCCTAGTGACGACACGACCCCGCCGGTGACAAAGATGAACTTCACGGGGCGACCATCGGGGTTGAGAATCGGCGTACTCATACAGTGGCTCCGGCGGCGAGGAGTTGTCGAACACGGTCTAGATCTTCCGGTGTATCGACCCCGATCGGGTCCTGTTCGGTGCGTGTGGTCTGAATACGATGACCATGTTCGAGTACCCGGAGTTGCTCCAGACGCTCGGCGCACTCGAGTGGGGTCGGTTTGAGCCGGCTCAGGGTGATCAGAAACGCTCGTCGATAGACATACAGGCCGATGTGTTTGTCGACCCTCGTTGGGGTGGGCGTGCCGGTGACGCGGTCGAGCCCGATGGGGGCCCTAGAAAAGAAGAGCGCGCGGTCGTCACAATCGACGGCGACCTTGACGATATGTGGATCCTGCCACGCCTGGCGCCCTTCCAGCGGGCACCGCAGCGTGGACATCATTGTGTCGGGGTGCGTGCCGCACGCTGTCACGGTGGCATCGATCATGGCACCCGACACGAGCGGTTCGTCAGCCTGGAGGTTGACGACGAGTTCACAGTTCAGCTGGGTGGCGACTTCGGCGAGACGGTCTGTTCCGGACGCGTGGTCATCGCGGGTCATACACGCGACCCCACCGAAATCGGCAACGGCGTCGGCGATCCGCTTGTCGTCGGTCGCCACGAGGACCTGGTCGACCGACGAGGCCTCGCGGGCGTGACGATACACATGCTCGATCATCGGCTGTCCGCCGATGTCGGCCAATGGTTTCCCGGGGAGCCGAGTCGATGCGTAGCGGGCTGGGATAATGGCGACGACGCGACGAGGAACCGATGTGAGTCGACTATCTCGGATCGTCGCAGGGTCCACGACGAATCCTAACACGGAACCTCGAGCGCGGGGCTCTCATCAACCGGCTGTAACATCGCGAAAGGACGCCGTTCGACTCATCGCGTGGTACCATAGGAAGCGTGGTCCGTCCTCGTTCCGGGCCACTCGTCGTGACACCCGGCGCTTGGGGAAATTGACAGGGCTCACACGATGACGATGTCGCGCGTTGGCGTGATGGTGATCGGTACCGGGTTGCTCGCGGCATGGCTGTCGTCGGCGGCCAGCACCACGTCGTCCGGTCAGGCCCCAAACGGGCTACCCATCGGCGGGGGGGCTCAGCCGATCACTGCGCTGCCGGATACCGGGCTCATCGCACTGGATCAGGAGGTGGCCCGCTTGACGGCACGCCTCGATGCCGCGCCGCGCCCTCGCACCCCGTCGCGCAACCCGTTCTCACTTGTCGCCCGCGGGGTGATGCCCTCTCCCCGGAACGTATCACCGGCCGTCCCGGGTTTTGTGCCCGCCACCCCGAGTCCGGTTGCCGCCGCCACGGCGCCCACGGTGACGCTAGCCGGCATTGCCGTCGATCGGACACCGGTCGGACGCCGACGTACGGCGATCCTTTCCGCCGAAGGTCGCGTGGTGCTGGCCCATGTGGGCGACGAGGTCATTGGTCGGTATCAGGTCCGGCTCATTGACGAGGATACCGTCGAGCTACTCGACTTGCAGACTCGCACGCCGCTTCGACTGATGTTGCCCTGAGGAAATGTCTCGGGATCCCATTGTCGTCACACCGTCACGACGGACGCTTCCCGCACGGCTTTAACCGCTCTGAGCGCGGCCAAGACGTCTTCGGTGACAGGATGTTTCCCCGTCTCGTCAACATCGATTCTCACCACGGCCACTGCGCCGGATGGTCCGCGGCCGAGCGCGAAGGTTGCGATGTTGACGGCATGGCGTCCCAGGATCCGGCCGACTTCTCCGATGACCCCTGGCTGGTCGTCGTTGCGAAGGACGACCATCGTTCCTTCCAACGGGGCCTCGATCTGGACACCATCGAATAGTACGAGTCTGGGGCCCGCCTGTTCAAAGAGCACCCCTTCCACCCAGTGCTCCCCTTGATCGGTGTGGACCTTGATCGAGAGGAGGTTGGTGAAGTTACGTGGTCTCGAGCTTCGTGATTCGATGACCTCGAGACTTCGTTCCCGCGCCACCGCGCGTGCATTGATAGGGGTGACGTTGGCTAGCGCTGCATCAAAGAAACCGACTAGTGTCGCGCCCACCAGGAGTTCGTTGTCCCCCTCGGTCAATCCTCCGTAGTAGCGGATTCCGAGCGCCTCAGGCCGTGTGGTCGTGATATTGCCAACAAATCGACCGAGGCGTTGGGCTAGGACGATATAGGGTTGGATGCGCTTGAGCTCTTCAGGGCCAAGCGATGGGTAGTTGACGGCGTTTCGAACGATTCCTGCTTCGAGAAAGTCACGCACACAGGCCGCTGTCTCAAGACCAACGAGCTCCTGCGCCTCGCGGGTTGAACCTGCGATATGTGGGGTGGCCACCACGTTGGGGTGCCCGACGAGCAGGCTGTCGCCCGGGGGCTCGGTTTGGAACACATCGAGTCCGGCGCCCCCGATTGTGCCCCGGTCGATCGCGTCTCGTAACGCTGTTTCGTCGATGAGGGTGCCCCGCGCCGTATTGATGATGCGAACCGTGGGTTTACAGCGAGCGAGCTCGTTGGCGCCCAGCAGGGGTTGGGTGCCGGTTGACGGGACGTGGAGCGTGATGAAGTCCGCGTGGGCGCACAGCGCGTCGAGCTCCACGAGCTCCACATCGAGATCCGTCGCGACCTGTCCTGAAATGAACGGATCAAAGGCGACCGTGCGCATACCAAACGCGTGGGCGCGGTGGACGACTTCGCGCCCAATGCGTCCGAGGCCGACCACGCCGAGCGTCTTGCCACGAAGCTCGACGCCGATCAGATGCTTCTTTTCCCAACGGCCCGATTTGAGCTGGGCGTCGGCGTGCGAAACGGCACGGGCCGAGGCCAGCAATAGCGCAAACGTGTGCTCGGCGACACTGATGCTATTGGCCCCCGGTGCGTTCACCACGAGCACGCCCCCCGCGCTTGCCGCATCAAGGTCGACATTGTCGACGCCGGTACCGGCGCGGGCTACGATTCTCAGTTTCGGGGCGTGGGCGAGGAGCGACTCGTCTACCTGCGTCGCGCTTCGGACGATCAGTGCGTCCGCGTCGGCGAGCGCGATCCGCAGCTCGTCGGATGGGCGTCCGGGTTGGGCATCGACTGTCCACCCTTTTTCTCGAAGGAGTTCCGCGGTCGAAGTTGGCAGGGGGTCAGCGATCACTATCTTCATGTAGGGCTCTCTTGGCCGGTGAGTTGCTGGAAACGGGGGTGGGGACCGTGAACAGACCGTACAGTATAATAGGCAGCCGCAACGGTGGCTCGGGGCCCTCACACGCATACCGCACCAGGATCGTGCAATTCGCTGAAAGCCCCCCCGTAGAGGCGGCTCTTCCGCCATCATGGGTATATTTTCCACAAGGTTTTCCACAGTTTCTGTGAAGATCTTGTTACGCGCCACGGGGACGTGCCCTAAAAGCACGCTTCATGGGGTGGACTGCTAGGGATCATGACCCGTGGGACGTTGACTGGGAATCAATAAGAGCAACCGGCGGCTGGCCCGCATGAGTTAGGGGCAAAGCCCCGTTGAGATGAGTCTGAAAGGGGTAGCGAACACGCGATGAATCGAAAAGTAAGCGTCATCGGTTCCGGGAACGTCGGCGCCACAGCAGCCCGGAGTATTGCCGACAAGGAGTTGGCGGACGTCGTCATTCTGGACATCCTCGACGGTGTGCCCCAAGGGAAGGGGCTGGACATGTTCGAGGCGTGTCCCATCGAGGGCTCAGATTCCCGTGTGATGGGTACCAACGACTACG
>JAYZGM010000364.1:0-8911 GCA_036336225.1 Acidobacteriota bacterium
ACGCCCTTCTTAATCTCGATGGCGAATTATGGTGGACTAATTCTGACAATGCTCCGGCGTGTTTGGAATTTCGCGGCAGGTATGGAACCGCGCTCCCTGTCCCGGTGCATTGTAGATGTAGTAGATATTGTGCTGTCCGTCGTCAAAGAAGGCCGGACTGCAGAAGGGCGCTCCCGCGTCCAAATGCAATGCTTCAAAATCGACCGTTAGTGTGACCGATTGTGGTAGAAACAAGTCGTGTCGGGACGACGAAGCGGAAATGTGATAGACGCGTTAAGTTTGAGCGTGGCCCATAGCTACACGATGGAACGTTGGCCTCGTAACCAGAGGAAAAGGGTCATGACGAGTGCGCCCACAGTGGCACTCGGGATCTGGGTTTCGGCGACGATAGGCTGAATTCTGTGGGTTGTCAGAGAGGAATCCGGGCATTGTGGTGCAGGGGGAGACCATAAGACACGTTAGCGCCTCCGCGACCCGAAGCCACGCCCCTGCCGGACGGCGGGTGTCGAGGGGGCAGTTGGGGATGGGGCGACGAATGGGCGTCGGGTTGACGTAGCCGGTTCTCTCCGCTGTTGCCGTACGGTAGACCGACCGATACGCGACGCGGGCAGGGGAAAGCGGTGGGCGTGGCGGCGTCGGAGAGGAAACTGGACAAGGGAGAGCGCGTGATCGGTGGAGGTGGGTGGCGGCAGTGCGTGGAAAGGGCCGTGGGACTTGCGATGGCGCTTGGCCTGGTCGTGGCGTGCGAGCGATTTGAGAACCGATCGCCGATCTCGCCCACCGATGTTCGGGCTGACCCGGGATTGGGAATCGAAGTGCTGGCACAGTGGTCGCCCTACGTGGGCATCCACGTCGCCGGTCAGGCGCTTGAGACCTATCGTGAGGCCGTGTCGATTTTGCGGGCAGCGGGACGGTTGAAGGGCGTACGGATTGAGATTACCCGAGGTTTGAGCCCCGGTGACCCGACGCTTCGTGCCATCACCGCCACCGGGGTCGAGGTGCTGGGGCTCATCAGTAACGAGATTCTCCGGCTGCCGAACATCGAGGACGAGATCGACCACATCTTTCGCGCTTATCCGCAGATTCGCCATTTTCAGGTCGGCAACGAGGTCACGACCAACCAGGGCGGGACGACGATCACGATCCAGCAGTATATGACCATCTTCCAGAGGGTCTACGACCACATGCTGTCGTCCGATCCGGGTCGGGCCATCTTGCTCACACAATCGACGCTCGGCTCGGGGCTCCACGGACCGACCGAGCTTGAGGCGATGGGGCACCTCGGACTCTCCGGTCTCGACCCGCGTCATGTCATCGTCGCCGTCAACATGTACGACCTGGACCACGCCAGTCAGTATCTCGGACTACTGGGGGGTGCCCTCAGGGGGTTCAGGGTTTGGGTCACGGAGTCTGGTATCCGCGATCCGGAGCGGCACTTGTCGTGGGTGCGTGATTCCTACCCGCGGCTGCGTAACCTGCTCCGCGCGGAACGCGTGTATTGGTATGTGATGTGGGGAGGGGACTCGGGTCCGGACACTGATTTCAGTTTGGTGAAGAACCCTAGTGCCTACCCGAACTACTGGAGGAGCCCGCTGTTCGAGTTGCTGGCCAGTCGCTGACGGTTCCAGGTTCGCCACGACGGCGGATGGGCACTGACCATTTCCAGATACATGGAGCGATGCTGACCATGCGTGGTGAGATGCGGAGACCCGGGCGAACGCGGATGCCCGTATGCCGGGGGGCACAGGTCCTGCTGTCCTGTCTGGTCGTGTCGACCCCGGCCTGGGGACAAGCACTACCCGGCGGAGCCCACGAAGCGGGCCGGAAGGCCGGCACGTATCTGACTGTCGGGCTGGGGCACGGACAGGGTGATCTGTTCAGCCGGAGCAGCCTGACCGAGTGGGATCTGGCCCTGTTTGGTACTAACTATGATCTCGTGAGCGCAAAGGTCGAGGTGGACAGGTACTTCGGCGACACCTTCCTACAGCTCTCGGGGTTCTCGCTCGGTTATCGCAAGGATGGCGCGCGACGGCTCGAGTGGGGACACATGACGTATGGCCTGCTCTTCCGAGATTTTGACCTCTCGGTCCTGGCGTTGAAGCTCGGGGCCGGGATCGAGTGGGGACTTCCGTCAGTCAACTTCGACCAGACGGAGTTCGCGTTCGCCGATGACGGTACCGTTCGATACCGGCACACCTACATTCATCGTAACGCCGATGTGCCCTTCGTTGGCACTACCGTCGATGGGGCCGTCTATCCGGTTGTCGAGCTGAGCGTTGTGCAGCGCCCGTGGTTCCTGCTGTTCGAGACCGGTATGCGGGTGGGAGTCATTAGATTCAACTTCGATGATTTCGAGGTGAGTCCTACCGACGACCTGATTGAGGTCTCCGTACGCAAACGGGTGCTTGTCCCTACGCTCTTCGTTGACGTGGGGATTCGGCTTTTCTAGTCGAGATGGCGTCCGCCATCATCAGTGTCGCTCACCGGTTCGGCAACGAACACGCCCTCCGCATCCTTCAATACTGGATATTTCCTGCCGTTCTCAAGATCGAAGATAGAGGTGTCCTTGTGTCAAAGAGTTCCACCATCCACTTGTCTGTCTGATTCGGACGCCCGTTTCATCCGACCGCAACACGAACCGGTGTTGACCGAGCCGTCGACTCTACCGCCACGGTGCATCCGGTCGAGAGAGCACGAATTGAATTCATGCTCGCCTACCTGCGGCGCGAACGGCAGACAGGTATCAACCACGTTCGTTCGTGTCAGGCTGAGGTGTCTTACCTGGAAGGCGAACCGGAGCTGTCTGCGTCGCAGATATCGCCGATATTTGCCGGATCGGCGAGGTCGGTGTCCGCCCATATCGTGTCGTCGTCGCAGGAATCACCGCAAGCCGTGGTGATGACCGCACCAAGCACCAACGTCCCAGCCCCGGCTGCCCGCGCAAGGAACGAGCGCCGGTCTACTCTGGCGATGGTGATGTCGTTGTCCTCTAACGAGTGACAAGAGGTGATCTCGTCCCGTTCGTCCTGCCGTGACATTTCATATCCTCCCCATAGCTTCAGCACCTGTGGGAGACGGACGTTAGAGTGCTTTTGCGTCGTTCAACCGACGTCAAAACGGCGACCCGCCTAAATTATCCGAGCGAGCCGGTACACTGAGCCTAGAATCGTCCGGCGCAACCTGGGTTATGGTCTCACGCATCAATTTCGTTCGGTCCGAACCAAGGTGATGAGTTTAGCGGGTTCATGAATCCCATGCTTGCCGCCGAGCTCGAGCAACGCACTACAAGCAGACGCTGGCGTGGTCACGACGAGAGGGCACACTAGCGCCTCCCCGAACCAGCAAGCAGATTGGTTCACCCCAGCAGCCATGGTTCTGAATCGCGTACATGACGGTAACGGCCAGGCTACCGCAATGTACGAGTGTCGCCAAGTCCAGAGTCGTGGAATGTATCGCTTTCAGTGATTCCGGTGCACGTGCCGGTTCCTCCTGTCCACGGGAACTCGCCGCTCTCAGCGTTTGGCGTGTTGTCGATTTCCGACCGTTTGGCGAACGCCTTGTCGCCGTCCTCATCTGTCGCGATGCAGTAGCCCTGGAGCCCCCGCCCAAGCGGAACGCCGTGCGCGAGGTCGTCGAAGCCGAACGGTTCGGGACCCAGGAGCGGCTGGTGCGCAGACGCTGGTCGAGGAGGGATACACTCAATTTTTTGGGACGCGTGAAGGTCCGTCGAGCCTGGATCGAGGAGGCGCTCATATCGACTATCGTCTCTGGGCGTTCGGATGTCTGAGCGTCAGCGCTCTTGTGGGGACGAGCAACGTCGCTCACGTCGGCGCGCAAACATCGTCGATGTCGATATTTCGATGCCATCTTGGGCGAGAGTCGTGCGCTCGATGGGGCGAAGGAACCCAATTACTGCTAGGCAACCGCGTCACGGCTCGAGGACTTTCTCTTCGGCACACCGCCGGCTGATACGGTGCGCTTCGTAAGAACGACCCGCAGGCGGAGTCGTGTTGCTGTTGTGCAGGTCGGGCTCACTCTGGGCTGCCAGGCCCTCATAGATAGGTCGAGGCCTTGATAAGAGGTCGATGCATATCAGCTGGCGAACTCGAACCAAGAGGATTTACCCACCTCTTGTATGCATCTCGAGGTGCGGCTGGTTTTGGAGTGTCTTGACCGGAATAAACGTTGAGCGGTCCGTGGCGTTGAGCCGCTCCTCTGCCCCGTGGTCGGCGCGCGCCTCCCATGTCGTGCGAATGAGCTCGCGCAGCGTGTTTGGGTCGGTCCCGTCGCGCAGAGGTTGTCGGAGGTCGGTGCCGGCGCGGGCGTACAGACAGCGATACCAGAGACCGTCCGCGGTCAGCCGGCTTCGGTCGCACAAGCGGCAGAAAGGTTCGGTGGTCGACGAGATGATACCAAAAATCAAGCCGTCGGGGAGTCGGAACCGATCGGCTGGCGCGGCGGTTTCCTCTTCGACGACGTGGATTGGGCCATAGTGGGCTGATAGCCGGTCGAGTATCTGGCGGCGACTGACGACGTCCTGAAGCGACCAGCGGGTCGCTCCTCCAACATCCATGTACTCGATAAAGCGCACCTCTACGTGTAGCTGTCTGCCATGCTCCAGCATGGCGATGAGTTCGTCATCGTTGACGCCGCGGATAACGACCGTGTCCACCTTGACGCTATCGAAACCGCCACCGGCCGCGCGCTCGAGCCCCTCCAGCACGTCGTCGAGACGGTCGAATCGGGTCAGCTGCTTGAACCGGTCCGGCTGCAGAGTGTCGAGACTCACGGTGATTCGGGGAAGACCCGCATCTCGCAGCGCGTCAATCTGGTCGCTCAGGAGAATACCGTTGGTGGTCAAGGCGAGGTCATGGAGCGCCGGCTTGCGCGCCAATCGTGCGATGAGATCTGGGAGGTCTGTCCGGAGCAATGGTTCGCCGCCTGTGATCCGGACCTTGTTTGTGCCGAGATCGGTGAACAGGTCGACGAGTGTCTCGATCTCCTCGAATGTGAGAATGTCGGTCCGGGGTAGCCACACGTAGTCCTGTTCCGGCATGCAATACTGGCAACGCAGGTTGCACCGGTCGGTTACCGACAGGCGAAGATTGGCCAGAGGGCGCCCACGCTGATCTTGAACAGCCATCTGCTCCATTATGTCATTCCATCAAGTCGATTTTCGTCTGGACAACTCTTCGATCCTGGTCGCCGACGTATAATCTTGCGCACATGCTTCGGGCCCACCGCGCGGGTACTCCTCGAGTAGCAACCACCGCGTTTGTAGACGACAGCGCACAGATCATTGGCGACGTCGAGATAGGCGAGGAGAGCAGCGTGTGGATGAACGCGGTGCTTCGGGGCGACGTCAACTACATCCGGGTGGGCGCCCGGACCAATATTCAGGATGGCAGTATTCTCCACGGTATGCGTGAGCGGTTTGCGACGGTACTGGGCGACGAAGTCACGGTGGGGCACGGCGCGATTCTTCACGGGTGTGCAGTCGAAGATCGCTGTCTCATCGGAATGGGCGCGATCGTGCTGAATGGTGTGGTGGTCGGCACGGGTTCCATTGTCGCGGCCGGCACGCTCCTAGCCGAAGGCACCGCGATTCCGCCCGGCTCTCTCGTCATGGGGACCCCGGGGCGTGTCCGTCGCCCGACGACTGAAGATGAAACGGTCGGGATTCGTCGGTATGCCGACAACTACGTCATGTACTCGCGCGAGTTTCAATCGGCGTCGGTAAGCCATGCTCGATAGCGACCCGCCAGCCGGAATTACCGCACAATTCAAGGTGGAGCGTCGCGCGTGATTCCAGGCATTCGCGGTACCCGGGACATTCTTCCGGCCGAGGTCGGGCGCTGGCAGCGCATCGAACGGGTCGCGGCCGACGTGTGCGCGCGATACGGCTATGCTGAGGTGCGGACCCCGGTCATCGAGCGAGAGGAGCTCTTTGCCAAGGGCACCGGTGAGACGACCGACATTGTCCAGAAGGAAATGTATGCGTTTACGGACAAGGGGGGCGAGCGCATCACCCTTCGTCCCGAAGCGACACCGAGTCTAGTGCGGGCGTTCGTCGAGCATAGCCTCGAACAAGAGCTAGCATTCGCTAAGTTATATAGCGTGGGTCCGATGTTTCGTTACGAGCGACCACAGAAGGGACGTTATCGACAGTTTCACCAGCTCGATGTCGAGGTGTTCGGAATCGCGGACGCGGCGATCGACGGCGAGGTCATCGAGATGGCGTCGACCTTCATCGCAGAGCTCGGGGTGGAGCGGACCGAGCTCGTCGTGAACTCAGTCGGATGTGCGGCGTGTCGGCCGGGGTTTAGCGCGGCTCTACTCGAGGCGTTGGGACAGCGCGTGTCAGAGTTGTGTCGGGATTGTCAGCGTCGTGCCGAGACTAATCCGCTCCGGATCTTCGACTGCAAGGTTCCCGCCGACCAGCCGATCATCGATGAGCTGCCGCATTCAGAGGACTATCTGTGTGCGGCGTGTCAGACTCATTTTGCAGAGGTTAAACAGCACCTGGATGCTTACGAGCTTTCGTATCGCGTGTCCCACCGGCTCGTACGTGGCCTCGATTACTACACCCGCACCACGTTCGAGATTCTCGGTGCGGACCTCGGCGCCCAGAACGCGCTCCTTGGTGGCGGGCGGTATGACCACCTCGTCAAGCAGCTGGGTGGCCCAAACCGGCCAGGTATCGGGTTTGCCGCGGGTCTCGAACGCCTCGCTCTGGCGCTCCCTGAACGGGTGGCCGACACACAGCTACCCGACGCGTTTATCGTCGCCTTGGGGCCGGAGGCGTGGTCCGCGGCGCGGATGTTGGCTCGCGATCTCCGCCAACAGGGGCTACACGTGCTGATCGACTATGGGGGACGGTCGTCAAAATCGCAGATGAAACGGGCCAATCGGAGCGGGGCGCGTCATATGTTGATTCTTGGAGAGGACGAGCTGGCGAGCCACCAGGTGACAGTGAAGGAGATGGAGACGGGGCACCAACAACGAGTGGCCCGTGATGGGGTGGCCGCGACGTTGGGTTCCTGAGGTAAGCGGGCCGTGGTGAAACCCCGTGTGGCACTGAGAGGGGCGCTGAGCCCGGCTCGCAAGGCACGACGAGGGCACAAATTGGTCATTTTCGACCGAGCGGCAATGTAGTTCAGGCGGGATTCACGCCACTCGACGGCAGTGGGGGTGCCACGGGCTGCTAGACAACGGTCCCGGACACGACATGTCAACGACAGGGTTGGAACAAGTGCGGACACATACATGCGGGGCCCTGCGCCCGAGCGATATGGGCGGCGAGGCGACGTTGTTCGGATGGGTGCATCGTGTACGCGATCTCGGTTCGTTGATCTTTGTCGACGTGCGCGATCGTCACGGTGTGACCCAGGTCGTGGCTCGTGACGATGAGACGCTTCTTGCCCAGGCGAAACGGCTACGCCCAGAGTTTGTCGTGTCGGTAAGCGGATTGGTGGAACGACGCTCGGACGATACATTGAATCCCAAGATCGCGACCGGTGAAGTTGAGATTGCGGTACGGTCCATCGTCGTGCTGAACGAGTCAAAACGACCACCGTTCCAGATCTCCGATGAGACGCCGGTCTCCGAGGATATTCGGCTCAAGTACAGGTATTTGGATCTCCGGCGAGAGCGCATGCAGCGAAACATGCAGCTCAGACACGCCGTGGTCTTGGCGGTGCGACGCGCACTGGATGCGCAGGGGTTTCTCGAGATCGAAACCCCGGTGCTGGCCAAGTCAACCCCGGAGGGCGCGCGGGACTACCTGGTTCCCAGTCGCGTGCATCCGGGAGAGTTCTTTGCCCTCCCGCAGTCACCGCAGATCTTCAAACAGCTTCTGATGATCTCGGGGATGGACCGGTATTTTCAGATCGCGCGGTGTTTCCGTGACGAGGATTTGCGGGCGGACCGTCAGCCCGAGTTCACCCAGATTGACATGGAGGTGTCGTTTGCGACACCGGAGCTCATCTTTAGCATCGTTGAAGGGCTCATGCACCCGGTGTTCGCCGCCGCAGACCTGACCATCGAGACACCCTTTCCACGTCTGTCGTATGCGGACGCGATCGCGAAATACGGGTCAGACAAACCGGATCTCCGGTTTGCGATGGAAATCGTCGACGTCTCGACCGTGTTCGCTGACTCAACCTTCCGCGTCTTTCGCCAGTGCGTGGAAGAAGGCGGTGTCATCCGGGCGCTGGTCGTGCCCGGGGCAGGCCAATACTCGCGAAGCCAGGTCGACAAGCTTGTGGACGAGGCGATCGAGCTCGGCGCCTCCGGGATGGTGTGGGCTCGACGGGGGGGCGGCGGTGAGCCGCAGAGTTCGATTCTCAAAGTGGCGGGAGCCGAGACGATCGGTCATTTGCTGACGGCGGCTGAAGCGCAGGACACGGACCTAGTGTTAGTGGCGGCTGGCTCAGGCGAGGAGGCGTCTCGGTTGCTCGGTCAGTTCCGTTTGAGACTCGCGCGACGCGAGGGGTTGGTCGATGAGACCCGACAGGTGTTGACGTGGGTGGTCGACTTCCCGATGTTTGAATGGAGCGAGACAGAGGGTCGTCATGTTTCTCGACATCACCCGTTTACATCGCCGCACGACGACGACAAGGAGTGCCTGGAATCCGGCGTTCTGGGAAACATCCGGGCCAAGGCGTATGACCTGGTCTTCAACGGGTGGGAGATCGGGGGCGGGAGTATCCGGATCCACGAGCAGCGTCTGCAACGACGCATCTTCGAGCTCCTGCAAATCAGTGATCAGGACGCGCGGACACGGTTCGGATTTTTCCTCCAGGCGCTCGAATACGGTACACCACCACACGGAGGGATCGCGTTTGGGGTTGACCGCATCGTGGCGCTGTTGGCGGGCGAGACGTCGATCCGTGATGTGATGGCGTTTCCA
>JAYZGM010000365.1:0-8650 GCA_036336225.1 Acidobacteriota bacterium
TTCGTGCGATCACTCACGTCTGGCGCGGTGCTCTACAACCATTACGCCGACCGCCTCGTGATGCCGGCCTCGACCATGAAACTCGTTACCCTAGCCGTCGCCGCGGAGCGTCTGGGGTGGGACTATCGATACGACACCGAAGTTTTGTTGTCAGGACCAGTCGTCGACGGAGTGCTTCGGGGTGATCTGATCGTACGGGGCGGCGGAGATCCGACCATCAACGCCGAAGATAGACCCGGCGCACCGGTTTTCGACGCTTGGGCAGGGCACCTCAAGGAGGCTGGCATCACCTCCATTACAGGACGCATCCTCGGCGACGACGACCTCGTCGAGGATGCCACGCCAGGATTCGGATGGTCCTGGGACGACCTCCCGTACGGGTTCGCAGCCCCGGGCGGAGCACTCATCCATCGGCGCAACACCGTCCGACTGACGGTGCACTCCGGAAGCGTGGCCGGTGAGGACACGCTGGTCGAAATCGATCCACCGAGGAGCGGCCTGACGCTACTAAACCGGGTTGAAACCGATGTGCCGGACGCCGACGCCGAACTGGTGCTGCGCTGGACACCGGATGGCGCAATCGAGGTCTGGGGCGGAATCCCAGCTAGCGCCTCGCCAATCTCGCGCATCGCCGCGGTAGCCGACCCGACAACCTTCTTCGTGCAGAGACTAAAGCAGTCGCTTGAGCGCAACGGCGTCGAGGTTGAGGGAGTGGCGGTCGATGCCGACGAGATCGATCGACGGGAACTTCAGGGCAACCCTACATCACTAATCAGCCACCGGTCACCTCCCCTCTCCCAAGTGGCCGTGACCCTGATGCACGACAGTCAGAACCTGTATGCGGAGGCCCTGCTTCACGCGCTCGACCGACGCCGTACGCCCCGCACCGCAGCCGCCGGGCGGGAGGCCATTCGTGAGGTACTCGAATCGTGGGGTATTGACCGGTCCCAGGTCGTGGTCGCTGATGCCTCTGGGCTCTCGCGGTACAACTACGTAACGGCTCGCGCCCTGGTCAACATCCTGCAGCGTATGCATGACGATCCTCGCCACGAAGCAGCGTATCTCGCCACTTTACCGGTCGCGGGCAAGAGCGGCACGCTGGCGGCGCGAATGACGGGGACGGCGGCCGAGGGCAACGTGCGCGCGAAGACGGGCTCCATGTCCAACGTACGGGCGCTCTCCGGCTACGTTACGAGCGCTGACGG
The DNA here is from genome assembly GCA_036336225.1 of Acidobacteriota bacterium. Classification (GTDB taxonomy): domain Bacteria; phylum Acidobacteriota; class Vicinamibacteria; order Vicinamibacterales; family UBA8438; genus JAJEEA01. Next base: position 1,206 of record JAYZGM010000365.1, read on the forward strand.
AGAACCCCTAGCCTTCGCGGTGCTAGCCAACAATTTCCCCGGACCCGCAACACCCGTCCTGCACGTCATCGACCAGCTCGTCGATCGGCTTGCCCGGTCCACGAAGCTAGGCACCGGACGGTAGCGTCCCCAACACGGACGCGTTCTCGTAGGTAAACGTCAGTCAGAGAGGAGCTCGCTGAGGAGGCTACGCGCGGCTCGAAGCACATCAGCCGGATCGGCGTCCAAGCCCCCCGCTTGCGCAACGTCGTGGCGTCCCCCACCCCTGCCAGGCCAAGTCGCCAGGAGGGCCTGCACGAGATCTCCCGCGTGCAGAACAACATCCGGCGCCCTCGCGACCACGACCCCAACGGGGCGTCGGTCAGTGGCGAGCACGGCTACATGTCCTGGGCGACGGATGAATTCGAGCGCCACCGCCTTCAACGACTTCGGGTCGTGCCCACGTAGGCTCGCGATTACGAGGGTGGCCGACCCGAGCGACCGACCATCCACCGCGAGCGCATCCGCATCAAGCGACACTACGCGTGTCTGTAATGACTTGATGAGGCGCCGCTGATCCCTCCGTTCCCGTTGGTTTCGCTCGATTGCCGACGCGAGATCATCAGGACCCACAGATAGGAGCTGCCCCGACCGAGTCAACTCCTGATGCTGTTGTCGAAACAGTCTTAAGGCCCGGCCACCGCAAACGAATCCAACGCGGCTTCCGCCCTTGTACCGATCGCAGGACGACACCGCAACAACGCCAACGGCCCCTGACCGTCCAACGTGGGTTCCGCCGCACGCCGAGAGATCGCAGCCCGCAATCTCCACCAAGCGTATCCGCCCGGCCCGACGCAATGGCTTTCGGAGATCCAGCTGCGCGGCCTCCTGAGCTGTGACGAACCTGACCTCGATGGGCCGGTCATCCCAGACGACTGCGTTCGCGGCGGACTCGCCCTCCGAAACCTGATCCACCGAGAGCGGTCGGTCAAGATCAATCGTCGCCGCGTCCGCACCCAGATGGAACCCCACGGTCCGAGCGTCGAACAGGCGGACCAGCTCGGCCGACAGCACGTGCTGGCCGGTGTGCTGCTGCATGTGATCGAACCGACGCGCCCAGTCAACTGTCCCGGAAACCGTGTCGCCGACCACGACCGCAGGAACAGCGTCCAGGTGGTGCCAAACCCTCCCGTCCGGACGAACTACCACGTCAACGACGCGCTGGTCACCCATCGAGCCCGTATCGTGGGGTTGACCACCAGAGGTCGGATAGAACGCCGTGGCCTCTAGGCAGATGGCTCCGGCGGTAGCATGCCACTCGATTGCCTCGACCTGGGACGTGAAGTCCGTCAACCTGGCGTCGGTGTAGTACAGGCGGGTAGTCTCATTCATGCTCGGCGCCCGTCAAGAACAGGGTCCCTCACGCCCGCCTGAGCGAATCCCTGGGCCCGCAGCTGACAGCTATCACACCGCCCGCACGGACGGCCCTCACCAATTGGCGCGTAACAGCTGTGAGTCAGGCCGTAGTCGAGCCCAAGAGCCTGCCCGCGTCTGATGATCTCGGCCTTCGACCAGTGCATGAGCGGTGCATGAACCTTGAAACGGCCTCCCTCCACGCCCGTCTTCGTCGCCACGCCGGCAAGGCGCTCGAAGGCCTCCACGAACGCCGGACGACAGTCGGGATATCCGGAGTAATCGAGCGCGTTGACTCCGATGACCAGGTCTTGGGCACCGAGCACCTCTGCCCAACCAAGCGCCAGCGAAAGCAGCACCGTATTGCGGGCTGGGACATACGTTGTCGGGATGCCCTCCCGATCGGGCGACTGGTCGACCGGAACTTTTCCATCCCCAGTGAGCGCAGAACCACCGAACGCCCCCAGATCGACCGTCAACTCTAGATGCCGTGACACATCGAGCGCACGCGCGACCCGGCGCGCCGCGTCGAGCTCGCACACGTGGAGTTGACCGTATCGTACCGTCAGGGCATACAGCAGGAAGCCCTCAGCACGCGCCAGCGCTGCTGCAGTGTACGAATCGAGGCCACCACTCAACAGTACGACCGCTCGTCTGCACGAGGCCTCCATCATGACGCTCGACCCCCCTCACACTCCGCGGGTCTCGGAGCCCCACAGATACTTGTGCAACTGCACCTGGAGCCGCACCGGCAGCCGGTCCGCCAATATCCACTCCGCCAGTCTCTCTGGGGACAGCGCCCCATGCACAGGTGAAAACAGCACAGCGCCGCAACGCGACTCGAGGGCGTGTCGGCGGACAACATCCCGAGCAAACTCGTAGTCTGTTCGGTCGGCAATGACAAACTTGGTTTGGTCTCCGGCCGTCAGGCACGAGAGGTTGTCCCAGTCGTTGCGATTGCACTCGCCGCTCCCAGGGCACTTGACGTCCACGATCTTGACGACGGCGGTCGGAACGCGGCTAACGTTCACCTGCCCTCCCGTCTCCAGCAGTACGGTCGCACCGGTCTCCAGCAATTGGTCCATCAAGGGGTAGACATCGTCCTGCAGAAGCGGCTCACCGCCAGTGATCTCCACCAAGTCGCACGTGTATGCGGCTACCTCGGCGACCACCTCGGCAACATCGAGTCGACGACCCTCGTGAAACGCGTAGGACGTGTCACACCAAGCGCACCGGAGATCACATCCGGTCAGTCGCACGAAGACACACGGCCGACCCGACTGGTCAGACTCACCCTGAATCGAGTGGAAAATTTCGTTGACGATCAACATCACAATCTAGCCGTGAACAGAGCGTTATTCTACGAAAGCACGCCGGCCCTGACGGTTCACTTCCCCATCTTCTCGACGCCAATCTTCGGACAAAGTGAACCAATGGCGCATCGACCACACACCGGGTAAATCGGTTTGCAGACGTTCTGCCCCCAAGTCACCAGATACATGTTCAGGAGCGGCCACCAGCGACGGGCCGCGACTTGGTATAGCGCCTGTTCCGTTTCTTCCGGGGCGCGAGTCTCCACCCAGCCCAGCCGATTCGAAATGCGATGTACGTGCGTATCCACACAGATGTTCTCTTTGCTGCGCAAGGCTAGAATCAACACCAGATTCGCAGTCTTCCGGCCGACCCCTGGCAACGACACGAGTTCGGCCATCGTGGTCGGTACCTGCCCACCGTAGCGCTCGTTCAACTGCCGGCAGGTTGCCTTCACGTGCTGCGCCTTATTCCGATAGAAGCTCACCGGATAGATCAGTTTCTCGATGGTGGCGACCCGCAAGCGGACCATCTTTCGCGGAGTGTCAGCCCGCGCGAAGAGCCGGTTCGACGCATCAAAGGTCACTGGGTCCCTAGTCTGAGCCGACAGCATGGTGGCAATTAGCACCTTGAAGGGGTCTGCTTGCTCTTCCTCGGCAATCTTTTCGACGGCCGGCTCGTCCATCGCCCCCATCGCGGTCCTCAAGCGCTGCATCACCCGCGCCACGTGCCGTCCAGTGGACATGGCACTGAACTCAGTACCGGTCCGTACAGTCGAAGTTCTCGTCGTCACCACAGTTCGCTCAACCTACGGGTCTCAAAAAATCGGCGTCACCGGCGGTCGGCCGCTCAGCACCTCGATCACGTTGCGAACGGCCAACGTTGCCATCTCGGTCCGGGTCTCTCGGGTGGCACTTCCAATGTGCGGTGTCAGGCAGACCTCCTCCCGGGTCAGCAGCGTCGGATGCACATGTGGCTCGTCTTCATACACATCCAACCCAGCTCCAGCAATGAGCCGCTCCTCAAGGGCCCAGGCCAGCGCGGCCTCGTCGACGACCGGTCCCCGCGAGGTGTTGATCAGGTACGCCGACCGCTTCATGCGGACCAGGGTACGCCGGTTGATGAGGTGTCTAGTGTCCCTCGTCAGAGGTACATGCAGAGAAACCACGTCCGACGTCAGCAGGAGCTCGTCGAGCGAGATCACGTTACCCTCCATCCCCTCCCCGGACCGAGCAGCGAACACCGCATGCATACCGAACGCTGGCGCCATTGCGGCCACCGCGCGGCCACTTCGACCCGCCCCGATGATGCCGAGCTGCTTCCCGCGAAGCTCCCGGCCACACATGAAATCGAACGTCCAGCCGGTCCAGCTACCACTCCGGACCGCTCGGTCGGCCTCCCCGATGCGACGCGTCACAGACAGGATCAGTGCCCAGGTGAACTCAGCTGTCGCACCAGTGAGGATGTCCGGGGTATTCGTAACGACGATACCTCTGGATTTGGCCGCCGCCACGTCGATATTGTCGAACCCGACAGCCACCGTGGCGATGACCCGCAGCGCGTCGCCGGCGTCGATTACAGAAGAATCCACCCGGTCATTGAACATGCAGATGAGCCCCTGCTTCCCACGCAATCGCGCGCAGAGGACGTCAGGCGGCAGATCATCAGTGCCGGGATGAAGGTCGACGTCGCACACTTCCCGCAAGTTCGCGAGCGCAGCCGACGGCATCCGCCGCGTGATGAGCACGGACGGCAGCGGTGGCGTCATGACAGTGCAGTCCCGGTCAACCGGCCTCGGTCGGGAAAAGTTCTGAGGATTACAGGGAGCTATCCGGCAGCGTTCCGGCTGGACAACCTTCAGTTGTCAGACGTCAGCCCGTCCCTCGGATCGACAATGCCGACGATCGCCGAATCGACCGGGGCACTGGGTTGCCCTAGCGCAGCCCCGGCTGCACGCCCCTCAAGCACCAACAGTACCAGCTCCCCGTGGCCGGCCCCCACCGCGTCAATAGCAAGTTGGACGCCACCCGTGTCCGCCCCTCGCTCGTCGACCGGCTGGGCCAACAACAACTTGGCCCCCTCCAACGCGCGGTGCTTCCGGGTCGCCACCACCGTTCCCACCACACGGGCCAGACGCATCAGAGCCCTCCTTTTCGAGTTCCCCTAGAGGCGGTCGCGCGACGACGCCTTGGCGGCGACAGGTCACCTGTCGTCCAATGATCACAGATACCAATGATGGCGGCATCCGTCGGCACCGACACGGGGAGAAACGGCAACGCCGCCTCACGGCCGCGCACAAAAAATACGTCTTCGCCGATCCCAGCACCGACAGAATCAACAGCGACCAGTGGCCTGCCTACTGCTTCACGGTCGGGCGACAACGGCTGCACGACGAGCAGCGCACGCCCGACCAACCCAGGAGCCTTGGTCGTCGCAACAACGGTGCCGAGCACGCGAGCCAGATGCATCGAATGTAAACCGGTGACCGGAAGGAGTCACTACCCGGAACCGTTCATGGACACAACGTCGACGATCCCTACGATCGCGGCATCAACCGGTCGGTCGCTCTGCCCAGCCGCCATACGGGCTGAGCTGCCGCTAACAACGAGCACGGTCTCGGCGGCACCCGCATCGACAGTGTCGACCGCCACAATCGGGCCACCGTTCGGCTCACCTGACGGCGAGATCGGCTGGACCAGCAACAGCTTGCTGCCCACTAGCCGCTCGTCCTTACGAGTGGCCACGACGGTTCCTACGACCTTACCGAGAATCATCGATGGTCTGCCGGTGGCTCAAAGAAAAAGTCGCCCCTGGACCGCCACACGCGGAGGTCACTCGGCCTAGCCGGTCAGCCACGAAATCTCAGACCGCCCTGGCCCACCAAGTCGGCCGCTCGGGCTGACCGAGGGCCGTCACTTGCGGGTGCTCTTGCCGATGGGAAGCGCGTCTTCGAGGTTGGTATGCGGACGGGGAATGACATGCACCGACACGAGCTCGCCAACCCGTCGCGCGGCCGCGGCGCCCGCGTCAGTCGCCGCTTTTACCGCCGCCACGTCACCCCGCACCATGGTCGTGACAAGCCCGGCGCCTATCTTCTCCCAGCCGACCAGGGTGACCTGGGCAGCCTTCACCATGGCATCAGACGCCTCGATCATCGCGACGAGCCCCTTGGTCTCCACCATCCCCAGCGCTTCGCCCATTCCACCGCCTCCCCGCTACCGTAAATGCTTGACTGCATCTTCGAGCAGCGCTACCAGCTCACGGTATGTTAGTCGAACTTCCTCATTCGGACCTAGTTCCTCAAAACGTCGTGCTGGAATTCTCGGCTCAGACACCTCCGTCGCGGTTGGATCGACTAGTTTCGCCCCCGCCTGCGTAGGAGCATCAAGCACCTGGCAGTCGACGCCAACGCCATCACTCTGGCCAGGCGGACACAGCGGCGCGGGCGCGGCGATGCCATACCGATCGCGAAGGTCCTGCAACCGATTCACTTCTTCCCGTGACAGCAACCGTTCCCCGCCCAGCTGTCGCGCCGCCAGACTGATTCGGGCGAAATGCTCGACCGTTTCCATCTTGTAGTACGCGGGAAACAGCCCCTGGGCCACGGTTAGCGCACCATGGTTCGCCAACAACAGCCCATCGTGGGCCCTGATATGTCGCCTCACAGCGTCAGCCAGCTCGGCGGTCGATGGCGTCCCGTAATCCGCGATCGGAATACTCCCAAGCGTCGTCACGACCTCCGCGAGCACCGCGCGATCGAGCGGAATCCCGGCCACGGCGAAGCCAGTCGCTGTAGGCGGATGCGCGTGCACGACGGCCGTCACCTCCGGTCGGTGTTCGTACACCGCCAAGTGCATCAGGATCTCGGACGAGGGTTCGCGATCACCGGTCAGTTTTCGCCCGGTCAAGTCCGTGGTAACCATCATGTCCGCCGTCATGAAGCCCTTGGACACCCCGGTGGGCGTCGTCAGTAGCCGGTCACCATCGAGCCTGACACTGATATTCCCGTCGTTCGACGCCACGAACCCACGGTCGTGGACACGCCGGCCGACCTCAACGATGTCGGCACGAAGTCGCTCTTCGAGCTGCATCATGCACCTCCGGACGCGGCACGAGAGCCCTGGTCAAACGCAGCGCGACAGTCCTCAGAGCAAAAATAATACATCTCTCCTCTGCGCCGAACGGTCACCGCTCTGGTCCGATCGAGATGCGTGCCACACACCGGATCCCGCACCAGCGAAATCCCCTCGGTTGGTGGCACCTGGGGACGAGTCGTCACACCCCCAACGAGACCGGTGAGAAACTTCCACGCCATCCGCACCAGCACCATGAGGACGAGAAATCGGATGAGGTAGCCAACCATCGGTGGACTCCGGAAACACTAATGCACGGCGCGGAAGCGCTCAAGAGCGTCGGCAGCAGCCAGACCCTCCGGACCGTCCGGGGCCAACCGAACCACCTCTTCCCAGGCCTCGATGGCTCCTTCGAGATCCTGGGCGCCGAACGCCCGCACGATGCCAAGGCTCAAAATCGTCTTCGCATGTGTTGGATCAACATCAAGAGAACGGGCAAACTGGGCGAGTGCACGGTCCGTATCGTCAAGGTAGTAATACGCCACTCCGAGGTCGGTGCTAACCTCGACCTCTTCGGGATCCAAAGCAACAACCGCCTCATACCAGGGCACGGCTTCTTCGAACCGACGGGCGTCGAAATAGAGATCGCCCAAATCAATACGCACCTGA
>JAYZGM010000366.1:0-8977 GCA_036336225.1 Acidobacteriota bacterium
TCGGTGCTCCCGGATCCACCCGGGCTCCGTGGTACGTTCATCTGTGGGTTCTGGGGGATCAGCGGAAGCGAGTGCCGGCGTCGAGCGGATCTGTGGCCGCTGAATCCTGAGGGTGACCTCGTCTTCTTACCGATGATCGAGACCAAGCTGGGAGTGGAGAATGCCGACGCTATCGGCCAAGTGCCGGGGGTGACCGGGTTTTATCTCGGGGCCGGCAGTGACCTCAGCTCGTCGTATGGCGCCGAGGGGCCTGACGACCCGGAGGTGGCCGCCGCCTTCGAGTCGCTGCTCCAGGTGTGCCAAACGCGGGACCTCGCCTGTGGGGGGACGGTGACCCCGGACAACGCAGCGCTGCGGATGGAGCAGGGCTATCGCATCCTGAACTTCGGAGGGGCCAACGGCGGGCTCACGGCCGGCAACGCCGCGGCGCGTGAGGCGGTGATCGCCGCCGGCGCGCAACGCTGACCGGAGACATGTGATGAGTCCATGGCGGCGATTCGGCTGGGTAGCGGTCCTCGTCACGTGCGGAAGCGTCTGGGCAGAGGCCTCGTGCGCTGAGGACGTCGTGACACTGCGGATGCCAGAAGGCGGCCGTCTGCCTCGCGCCACGGTGGACTCCGAGGGGACCGTGCACCTGGTCTATGTCGAGGGTGACGCAGATGCGGCGAACCTTTCGTATGCAACCCTTCTGTCCGGCAATGTCGTGTGGTCCGAGCCGCAGGAGGTGAATCGGGCGACGAACTCGGTTGCGGGAACTGGGCCGATCGACGGTGGCCAACTTGCCCTTGGACCGGACGATCGGCTACACGTCGTCTGGCTCGAGACCAATCCCGCGGGGTTCTTCTACGCGCGTGGTCTTCCGGACCGCTCCGGTTTCGAGATGCCGCGTAAGCTGTGGGCCGGCGCTGAGGAGACCGCGGGCGTGGTCGAGGCGAGTCCCACGGTGACCGTCGATACCCGTGGGCAGGTCTTCGTGTTCTGGCACGCAGGGGCGATGGAGGACGCTCGCCGGAGCGTGTATCTGACCGTGTCGCGGGACGGGGGCACGACCTTTGAGCCGGTCCGACGGGTCAGTTCGTCGACCGAGGGAGCGTGCGCCTGTTGTGGCGTGGCGGCGGTCACCGGGCCCGATGACGGAGTCTATGTGTCCTATCGGGGAGCGGGCGACAACGTGCGGCGTGGTCAGCGGGTGCTGACCTCCACCGATTCCGGGCGTCAGTTTTCTGATCGGTTGGTTCAACCATGGGCCCTACAGGCCTGTCCTGTCTCGACCACCACGGTGTCGTCCGGGTCCGGGACGGTCAAGGTCGCCTGGGAGACACAAGGACAGGTGTACGTCGCTCACGTCGATCGACCCGAGACGGCAGTTTCGCCGGCGGGGTCGGCTCGCTTCCGTCGCAAGAATCCCGTCGTTGCTGTGAACGCTCGCGGAGCGGCGTTGCTGGCCTGGGGGGACGGTCCCGGGTTCAGTTTTGGTGGGACACTCCACTGGCAGGTGTTCGATGCCGATGGGCAACCGATGGGGGAACCCGGCACGGGGCCGGCGCTCGAGGGGAGCCTCGCAGCCGTCGTCGTGGTTGATGATCGCTTTGTCGTGATTCACTAACCGGGGTACCTACACGCGAAGCGTGGGAGAGGATGGCGATCATGCCGTTGATTCGATTGGGCTCAGTGACGGTCAGCTATCGCGTCGCGGTGACCATTGGGCTGTGCCTTCTCCTCGGCGGACAGGTCGTGGCGGGAGAGATCGGGCAAGCCCGGACCGTTGCGGACGGTGTGTACTCGAATGCGCAGGCCGAACGGGGACACGCGCTTTACGAAGCCCAGTGTGCGAGTTGTCACGGCGACACGCTGGAAGGGTTGGTGGGGCCACCGTTGGTGGGCGAGGGGTTCCTCTCGGTGTGGAGCGCGCGTCCCCTCGTAGATCTCGTGGACAAGATCCAGAAGACGATGCCACTCGATGCGCCGGAGCCGCTGGCGCGGTCCCAGGCAATTGAACTGACCGCGCACCTCCTTCTTGCGGGCGCGTTTCCGACCGGGGCGGCGGACCTGAACGAGACGACGCTGACACAGGTGACGTTCCCGGAGGTGCCAACGGCACTGCCGGGGGCCCTGCCAGCGTATGCGCCCGCGGCGAACCTGGCGCAGCTGATGCGGTCGATTGCGTTCCCCAATTCGAACGTTATCTTCAACGTCCAGATCAAGGACCCGGGGGCGCAATCGCCGGCCGCACCGGGGACACGGTCGTTTGACTATGTCGAGTGGGGCACCACCGTCTATCCCGGATGGGAGGCGGTCGACCTGGCCGCCTTGGCTCTGATCGATTCGACGCCGCTGTTTCTGACCCCTGGACGACGGTGTGAAAACGGGCGTCCCGTGCCCGTGGAACGAGCCGACTGGAAGCAGTACACTGAAGCGCTTATTGAGGTGAGTCGCGACGCCTATCGGGCCTCTCAGTCTCGGAGTGTGGATGCGATGATCGCGATCACCGAGGAACTGGACGCCGCGTGTGCGAACTGCCATCAGGTGTATCGCGATGTCGGGGTCGAAGGACGTGGCTCGGGTGCCGACCGATGTCGCGAGAATCCGTAGTTACCTGGTGTGATGGGACCGGAGATCAACGGGAGGACACACCATGCGTCTGATCGTATTCGTTGCAACGGCGTCGATACTCTCCGCGTCGGGGCCGGTCTTCGGCCAGGACTGGATCGAGTATGCGAATCGAGAAGATCGATTTACGTGCAACTTTCCGGGCCAACCGACGGTCAGCGAGACCACATGGGTCTCCGAATATGGCGCCGATCTTCCGGCCAGGGTGTACGAGGCCGAGTTCGGTGCGAGTCGGTACTCGGTCACGGTGGCGGATTACAGCCACGCGCAACGAATCCTGACCGAGAAAGCGGAGAACTGCCCTCCTGGCGCAGAGCGGTGTAGTGGGGGCGGGCTCACCGGTGAGGGCTACTGGAGACACGATATCCGGGGGGCGTTGCTCTATGCGACGTGGAAGTATCTCCAAGAAGACGCCACGCCCACGCACCTCGGCTACAACTCCGTCGACCGGGTCGAAGGTTACCAGCTGCATCTCACCGACAACGAAGACCAGTCGCGGACGTTCGTGTCGATGTATATCCATGAGAACAAGCTGTATATCCTCGAGGGTACGGTGCCGCGAGGGTATCCCGAACCGGCGCTTTTTCAGCAGTCGTTGGGATGGTTGGACGAGAACGGCATCAGTCTTCGTTATCAGTCGACCTACTCAAACGGGTTCCCTGTGCCACCACAGGTTGAGCGAGGTCCGATAGAAGCGGGTCAGGGGCGAATTGACGCTCCTGACGCCACACCACCTCAGCCCGAGCCCCCACGGTAGTTGGTCGTCAATTTGGGAGGTCAAAGATGCGGTACTTCTTGAGTCTCGTGGCCTTGTGCGCGGTGTCGTTGACGGCGTCAACGAGTGCACATCACTCGCACGGCAACTACTCAGACGAGTTCACGGACATCGAGGGTGTGCTCACGGAGGTGCACTTCCTGGTGCCCCATTCCTGGCTCTATCTGGAAGTAATGGATGCCGACGGCCAGCCGCAGATTTGGGCACTCGAGGCCACGGGGCGAACCGGTCTGGAGCAGGTGGGAATCATGCGCGACTACGTTCAGCCGGGCGACGCGGTCAAGGTGCGATGCCACCCGGTTGTTGACGGATCGAACGGTTGCCTGCTCGGATTTCTGAAGGCCCCTGATGGATCCGTCACGGATTGGGATGGCGGGAGTGCGCCCGCACCCAGCGATTTCTGACGAACGCGTGCGTCCTCCCGGGCCGCACCGTCGACGCACAGCAGGAAGCCGGACGCCACTACCGCATGAGTGGAGGGGGGCAAACCGCGCGCGCCTGGTTTGATCCCGTCCTGTCGATGGAGCCCCGCCGGAGGCACGGTCTGTCTCGTTATTACAATACGAGCTTCAAGTCGAGTGGGGTAGACGCGCGCACGTGAGCCAGCCGAGCGACAGCGGTTCAGTGACTCATGGCGTGCAGGATCACGTTCACACCGAGCGAGTAGCCATCTGGTGCGAACTGCTCGAAGAAGCGCGGATCGTCACCTTCACGTTCCCACGAATCCTGGATGTCGGTGTTGTGCGTCATCGCGACGAGGATGCGACCATCCTCATCGGTGATCACACGGAAATGTGCGACATCGCTGTCGCGTCCGCGCTCGGAGGTCGAGGAGCCACCGTAACGGCGCCAGAATCGGATGTTGGTGATCTGGGGCACTTCCCAGATGTTGAAGTGTGCCTTGAACAGTGGATGGTCGAGTGGCAAGTCGATGATGGGAAACTCCGCCGGTGGCAGCACCCGCGCGATCTCCGACGACCACTGATCCCAGGCCGCCGAGCCCCAGAAGTCATCCACCCACAAGAACCCACCCTTGAGCAGATACTCACGGAGCCGGTCCACTTCATCTCCCCGGAGACCGATCGTGCCCACGTCGGACGCAATGACGAATGGGCACGTGAACAACGCCGGGTCGGTGGCTTCGACCACCCAGTGGTTGGGATTGCCCCGGTCGTCAAAGTCGACCGTAGTCGATGTGAGCTCTGACAGCCGGATCATGAAGTTCTGGTCGGCGGCGGGATAGTCGGTGCTCCACCCGTACCCCTCCCGCTCACGACGCACACTCGTGTAGGCCAGCCGACAAAATGTAAAACCCTTGTCGCGATGCTGCGTCGGCTTGAAGCGCGGGGGCATGCGGGAGCGCCGGAAGCCGTCCCAGCGAACCTGCGCGTCGCCGACGGACGTGAGCACCGCCGCGGCCAACACCCCGAGCACCAGACGTGTCAACCAGCGAGAGTGTTTCGGCATAATGTCCTCGGGCGCCGACCGATGGCTGATTGTGCCACACACTGTCTCTGTTGCGCGGATCCTTTTGCCCCGGGGCCGGCATGGCATTCAGGAGAACACCGTCGTCGAGGTGTTCTCGCATTCTCTTCATACCGAACCAGAGCCGTCTTCACGATGCGCACTAGGCCCGCTGCCGAGTGGCCTCGACACCTCAGCCAGCTGTGTCTCGTCAAGAACCCGGACGACCGACCACCAGAGGCGGAGTCATCCGGCGGGCTCTACTCGGCTGCCCGGTCACCAAGCCTGGTCATCGAACGAAGCGGTGGCCTGGTGGACGGCGCGGCCTACGCGACTGGTTGAGCCACAGACATTGCGCGCCGGCGGGTCTGGTTACCCGCCGATGATGATGGCCGACATCGAGAATCGCTGGTCGTTTGGATGATGGTCGAGCAGGTTGGATAGCGTTCACGGCGCCACCGCCAGCGAAGTCGGCCCCAGCTCATTGAGCCAGGTTCGACGGTGCACCGCACCGGTCTCCAGATCAAAGATGATCAGCTCGCGTGACGCGGCCGCACCAACAAAGGCATAGCGCCCTGTCGGATCGACGGTGATCGCCTGCGGGAAGGTGACGATATCGTCCACCTGCACATCGTGGAGCACCCGGCCAGGGGTCGCCGAGAGGTCCAGGTGAAGTAGACGGATGCCACGGTCAGCGGTTACCGGCATCACTACCTCCGGTCGGGTTGGCACGGCGGCCACCATGTACGGCACGCCGTCCAGTTCGGCGCCCTCATCGACCACCGCGGGGTTGTCGAGATCGGTCGCGTCCACTACCACATAGTTGCTCGGGTTTACCGAGTTGGCGACGACCACGCGGTCGGTGCCAGCCACGAACGCGACTCCCGAGCTGTCGTCGGCCAGTCGGAGCGGCGTGGAGCTGAGTGTATTCGCGGGATCGTCCGGGTCGAACAGGTGAAGCCCGGCTGTCGCACCGATGACGGCCCCGCGCGTCCCCGCGTCGTTGAGGGCGAGTCCTTCGACGAAGGGAGCAACCTCGATGCGTGTGATCTCCCGGAGCGAGTTGAGGTCGTAGACCCCGATGCTGCCCATGGCTGGGGGAGCGCCCCCAAAGAAACTGACGAAGACCTGCTGCCGCGGGTCATCGATGGCGACCATGATCGGGATGTCATCTGTTGGGACGGTGGCCACGGGCTGACGGGTCGTGAGGTCGAGAAGGACGATCGCGTTGCCCCCTTCCGGGACATCCTCGGAGGCAATGCCGACCCGGTCGCCGACGAAGGCGATGACGCCCGGCGACAGGAGCACGACAGCGTGCCGGCCATCCTCGGTGGCGTCCAGGACCAGAGGTAAGCGGCCAGACGGGGAGAGGTTAATCGTTTCGACCAACGCGCTGTCGCGGGTACCGTCCGTGGCCACGAGAGTGTCCGCATCTAGAAAGGAGACGCTATCGTTGAACCAGTCGGCCGAGACGGCCACCGTTGTCGGTTCCGCCGGGAGAATCGAGCGCGGGTCTTCCTCGGGCGGGGCCGTTCCACAGCCTAGGGCTAGAACCAACGCGTACACACCGAGTGACCGCATGTGGACTCCCTTCGTATTCGGCCGGCCATCGCGTGTTGCGTCACGGGCGATGGACAGGGTCGAACCGTCCCGGAGACAAAGGATGGCAACGGGCTCTTCATCCTGACCGACCCCGGCGGAGCGTCATCCGAGCCTCACCGCGTGAGGGCGGAGCCAGTCGAGTCCTGGATGATGCGTTCGACATCTTCTTGGAGCAGCAAACCACGATCCGCGAGTCCGCGGGCTGACGCGGCCACGGCGTGTGCGTAGGTCTCGTCGTCCGGATAGCGCTCCTCGATAGAGAGCCGTGGGTCACCCGCCGCCAGCCGCTCGGCGCGTGTTCCGGCGAAATCCACCTGCAGGCCAGCAGCGTCGCACAAATCGGGGCCGGCGAATTCCGGAGCTCGCAGACCCCATCCGGTGAACGTCGCCCGTGGGGCGGCGACCGCCGGGAGCCGAATTCCAGCGATATCGTTTCCATCGGCGTCGGTGCGAGGAACAAACACCGGATACGGGGTGCCGGTCAGCGTGGGGGGTAGCTCGGTGAGGATGCCATGGTCGAATTCCGGACCATAGTCAAAGAGATCGCCCGTGCTCATTAGTCCCGAGTAGGGGACGTGAGGGATCAGGGGGAAACCGACCGTGTCCTGCGGCAGCGGCTGTACGAGAGTGCCGTCGGCGCGACGTGGTACCTGGCTGGGTGGCGGTTCCGTGTTGGTTGACACCCAACGATCCAACGCGACGAGCAGCGCACGAATCCCGGCGTTGGCCACGAGAGGGTTTCTCGGGTGTTGACAGAGCCCGGGCCCATTGGGACCGATCCCCGTACTGTGCGGGAGACTCGCGAAGAGGTAGTACCGGACGTTTGGAGGATCCGAGAGGTCACGACCCTCGGTGTCGGTGTGAAGAAGCGATGCCCCCTTGACCCAATACTCGTTTGCCGAGTTGACCTCGAACACTTTGGGACAGGTGCCGGTGGTCTGGCACCGGCGCAGCCGCCCGTCGGTACGTCCGGTGACCGTGTCGTGCAGGACCTGATGGGTGAAAGGGAATTCCCGTTCGGGAAACCAACGGCCGATGTGCTGACGATGCGTGCGAAACGGCTGTGCGAACCGGTAATTGAAGAAGCCGCCGCTTGCGCCTCCGATCCAGTTCAAGATGCCATCGAAGGCCAGTCCCCCGTCTGGAAGGGCGTTAAACCCCAGGTGGACGAAGTCGCGAAGGAATCGGGCTGGTTGTGAGATGCCAAACGCGAAGACGTGATCGACGGCGCCGGCCAGCGGATTCGTTGCCCCGTTCTCAGGACCTGCACCCCGGCGCAGAAATGCGGTGACGTCGCGAACGGCAGCAAACCCGAGCCCGGCGACGATCGGATCGCGGGCCCGATACGCGAGCTCATACAGACGGCCCTGGTCGAACGGCGTGTCGCGCGGGAGTAGCCTGACCGTCTGATCATCCACATATTCCCAGGTGTCGGGTGCGATCGGCGTGGGTGGATCGGTATACCGGGTGCGCACGGTGAAGCTGGCAGTGGCGGGGTCCAGCGTCGACGCCGGGTAGGTGAGGTTGCGAGTCAGCGTCGAGTCATTGTCGATAACAAATTCCTCGAGCGACGGGCCTCCGAGCGGTGAGCCGTCGGGGTTGATCGCGATCGGTACGGTGACGTTCAAACGCTTGTCACCGGGTGCCGCGGTGGCGTCCCACCCGCTCGAGACGAACGTGTAGCCCTGTCGCATCAAGAATCCGTTGCCTGCGTCGTCGGACGAGGTGGGGTTGTTGCCGCCGGACCGTGCGTCGTTCAGCTGGCCAAGGGAGAGCAAGCGGCCACGGTTGTTGACCTCGTAGAACACCCGCCGGTTGCCCTTGGACAAGTCTATCGGGCGGAGAATGATGAGGTCAGCCGCATACTCGACCATGCCGCGCTCGTTACGCGGGGCGAGATCGAGATCAACGATGACGGTGTTCTGGGGGGCGGTGGGATCAACCTCGCCAAACACGCGGCCGATGACCTTTTCGTATTGTCCCGTGTCTCCGAACGAACGACCCTCGAAGGTTGGCGATTCGATTTGATCGATCTCGAGCCGGAGAACCCGCGCCTGCGCGAGATTCACGGCCAGTAGTAGCGTAGCCGCTGTAATCGAACAGACCGCGCGACGAACGTGGATGGGGCGCATGGGAACCGTCCTTTCAGCGAGACTCCGTGCCCAGCCAGGACCTGATCCACATGGCGGGCGCCTCGCTCGTGCGCCTATGATGGCACGAGGGCGTGCCAGGGGAGCACCTGTCGGCGGTAGCTCACTGCGCCGTCAGGAGACAATGATGCGAACGCGACCAACGTGCCCGATTGGCACCGTGTTTCTCGTTCTCGTACTCGCGGTTGTCTTTGCAGGACCAGGAACGGTGAGCCACGGCCAAACCGGCGCGCTGACCGACGTCACCCAGGCGGACGTCGAACGATGGAAACGCGAGCTCGCTAATTGGGGGCGGTGGGGTCCGGACGATGAGGTTGGCACGCTCAATCTCATTACGCCGGAGAAACGGAGAGAGGCGGCCGGTCTTGTCGAGTCC